>JAHFQQ010000371.1 GCA_023259235.1 Polaromonas sp.
GGGCTTGAGGCCTGCCACGGCGGTCAGCAACTGGCTTACATTGCCGACGGTCTTGCCATTGACCGCAGTGATCACGTCGCCCGGCCGGATTCCGGCCTGCGCAGCCGGGCCGTTTTGCAGCACGCCGGCGATCATGACACCGCCGGACTTCGCGGCGGCAGGCTTCAGGCCGAAGGCGGCGGCCAGTTCGGGGTTCAGGTCCTGCGGTTCCACGCCAATCCAGCCGCGCGTGACCTGGCCGTCTTTCACGATGCTTTCCAGCACCTGTTTGGCGGTGGACACGGGAATGGCAAAGCCAATGCCCATGGAGCCGCCCGAACGCGAGTAAATCGCGGTGTTGATGCCCATCAGGTTGCCGTTGACATCGACCAGCGCGCCGCCCGAGTTGCCGGGGTTGATGGCCGCATCGGTCTGGATGAAGTTTTCGAAGGTGTTGATGCCGAGCTGGTTGCGCCCCAGCGCGCTCACGATGCCGCCGGTCACGGTCTGGCCCACGCCAAACGGGTTGCCGATGGCCAGCACCGGGTCGCCCACCTGCAGCGCATCGGAATTTCCAAGCACGATGACGGGCAACTTGTCCAGTTCGATTTTGAGAATCGCCAGATCGGTGTCGGGGTCGGTGCCGATGACCCGGGCCTTGGCCTTGCGGGTGTCGTTGAGAACCACCTCGATGTCGTCCGCGCCTTCCACCACGTGGTTGTTGGTCAGGATGTAGCCGCTGCCGCTCACGATAACGCCGCTGCCCAGGCCGGCCTGGGCTTCACCCGAGCCCTGGTCGCCAAAGAAGAACTTGAACCATGGGTCGTCCGCCTGCGCACTCCTGCTGGCAGCCTTGCTGGTGTTGATGCTGACCACCGCCGCCGACGCCACCCTGGCGGCCGACGCAAAGCCGCCAGTGTGGCTTGCACCAGCGCCGGCCGGTTGCACACTGCCGGCCGGCGCCTCGATGACGGAAACCGCGTTTGCCCCGACACCTCGGTGCAACCACTGGGGCTGCAGTGTCGCCACGACGAAATACGCCGCCGCCAGGACGGTGACGGCCTGGGAAAAAAGGAGCCAGATGCGCTTCATGGATGAAAGAGGGTTGGTGGCTGGTAACGGAAGGGTCATTGTCGCGGTGGCGTCCCACGGGCGCTTGCTGCCCGTATTGTCCCTCAAGCGGGAGGATTTTCGCGCCCATCGTTGCGGCCTGAGACAATCAGGCCATGAGTACCACGAGACAGGATTTGCTGCAGGCCTTTGATGCGCTGTTGCAGCCCGAGCGCTTCCGGGACCATGGTCCCAACGGCCTGCAGGTCGAGGGGCGGGAGGAGATTTACAAAATCGTCTCCGGCGTCACGGCCAGCCGGGCCCTGATCGAAGCGGCGATTACCGCGCAGGCCGACGCCATTTTTGTGCATCATGGCCTGTTCTGGCGCGGTCAGGACGGTTGCGTCACAGGCTGGATGAAGCAGCGGCTTGCGCTGTTGCTGGCTCACGACATCAACCTGTTTGCGTACCACCTGCCGCTTGATGCCCACCCGGAATTGGGCAATAACGCGCAACTGGCCCTGAAACTGGGGCTGAAGGCTGCTGCACGCTTTGGGGAACAGGATCTCGGGTTTTTGGGCGAGCGGGCGGATGGCGGCAGCTTTGCCAATGCCACGGCACTGGGCGACCACCTGGGAAATATACTCAATCGGCCTGTGGTCCAGGCAGGGCCTGTGCAAGGACCCATAAAAAACATAGCGTGGTGCAGCGGCGGCGCGCAAGGCTATTTTGAGGCCGCGATCGCCGCGGGTGCCGACGCTTTCATCACCGGCGAAATTTCCGAGCCGCAAGCTCATTATGCGAGGGAGATGGGCGTAGCCTTCATTGCCTGCGGCCACCACGCATCGGAGCGTTACGGCGCGCCGGCGGTGGGGCACCGGGTTGCGGCGCAATTCGGTTTGGCCCACCAGTTCATTGACATCGACAACCCGGCATGAGCGCCGCGCCGGGCCGCCCCAAGCAAGCTCGCACCGCAGTGTGACGCACGAAGGTATTGAAATGAGC
>JAHFQQ010000212.1 GCA_023259235.1 Polaromonas sp.
ATAGTGGACATCAGGGAAATGGAGCCGAACAGCAGTGCCAGCACGACTGCGCTGATGGTGAGCCAGTTGGTGTGACCGGCTGGCGCATCCGGGGCCCCGTGGTTGTGCTGTGCGTTCCATTTTTCGGGCGGCATCAAGCCGTAGTAAATCGCGGTGAGCGCGGTCCCGGCCAGGATAAATCCGAGCAGCGGAATCAGCACCCAGGACAGCTGGTCGTCCTGACCGTAAAGCCGCAATCGTTCAACTCCCCACCAGCCCACCATTGCTGCGATGGGGTGCATCCATGCCCAAAGGTCGCCCATGCCGAACAGGTACAGGCGGTGCAGCCCCAGCTGGCCGCCGACAAGGGCCAGCCAGGCGGCGATGGTTTTGTTTTTTGGGGAAGGTTGCTGCATGCGGCGATTATCGGGCGGCCGGATCGAGTGGCGGCTTCGTGTTGCCCGCGCCCAGTGTTTTTTCCATGATGACAATATCGCGCCAGGCCCCGAGTTTCCAGCCGCAGGAGGCGATGGTGCCGACTTGCACGAAGCCCAGCGCCCGATGAACGCCAATCGATCCGGCATTGGCCGAGTCGCCGATGATGGCCATGACCTTGCGGATGTCCGCGGTCTCGCAGCGTGTCAGGAGTTCGGCCAGCAGGGCCCGCCCAAGCCCCTTGCGGTGCAGATCCGGCGCCAGGTAAATTGAGTCCTCCACCGAATACCGGTAAGCCGGACGTGGCTTGAACCAGTTGCCGTAGGCAAATCCGGCGAGCCGTCCATCGTGCTCGGCAACCAGGTAGGGCAGGCCTTTGGACAGCACGTCGGCGCGGCGCGTGGTCATGTCGGCGATGCCCGGCGGTTCGGTTTCGAAGGTGCCGGTGCCGTGCAGTACATGGTGGGCGTAAATGGCGGTGATGGCGGGAAGGTCTTCATCGCGGCTGGTGCGTATCAGGAGCATCTGGATCGATCCATCTGGGTGGACCCGCTGTCGCGGGCTGAACGTGGGGCAAATTTTCCGCCAAAACAACGCGGCAGGCTATAATCGCAGACTTTGCAGCATTTCGCTGGCCGGGTGCCATGTCGTGTGTCTCAAGCGCTGCAGGAATATTTGGGGTGTTTTTACCCCACCACCCGAAGGATAAATCATGGTCGTCATCCGACTTTCACGCGGCGGCTCCAAGCACCGTCCTTTTTTCAATATCGTTGTGGCCGACAAACGCGTTCGCCGCGATGGTCGTTTCATCGAACGCATCGGTTTTTACAACCCGATTGCCAAAGGTGGCGAAGAAGGCCTGCGCCTGGCGCAAGACCGTTTGACCCACTGGATTGGCGTAGGCGCCCAGGCATCCCCAACCGTGATGCGTCTGGTCAAGCAGGGCGTTGCCAAGGCCTGACCGTTCGACAACGGCAGCAATGACAGCATGGCGGCCAAGCAATTTCCCGCCGGGCCGCCCCAGGCAAGGCCAGACCTCTTGGGGGGCATCCTTCCACAGGCTCAGGACGAACGCAATACGACGAGCGTGGGAGCCATTACTCTTCCGGACGATGCAATAGAAGTCGGGCGTATTCTGGACGCGTGGGGGGTTAAAGGCTGGGTCAAAGTACTGCCGCACAGTACCGATCCGGAAGCGCTTTTTTCAGCCAAGTTGTGGTTTTTGCAAGCGCCCGAGACGAAATTCCGCCCGGGCTTCACTGCTTTTTCGGGAACAGTGTCGCTCCATGTGGATGAGGTCAAAACCCACTCCGATTCGGTCGTTGCCAAATTCAGGGGTCTGGACGACCGCAATGCGGCGGAGGCCTTGCGGGGCGTCCGGATTTTCCTGCCGCGAAGCAGTTTTCCGGCTGCTTCGAAGGACGAGTATTACTGGGTCGATCTGATAGGCCTGCATGTGGTCAATCGCGAAGGCGTCAACCTGGGCCTGGTGCGCGACCTGATGACCACCGGCCCGCACTCGGTGCTGTGCGTTGAATATGCGACCGGCCAGCAAGAGGGCCCCGGCGCCAAAGCCACCACGGCCGAGCGCATGATCCCTTTCGTTTCGGCCTACATCGATGCGGTCGATATCGCCGGCAAGCGTATTACCGTTGACTGGCAGCCCGATTATTGAGATGTCCCGGGTTGCCGGGACGCGGCGCGCGCGCGCAAAATGGTCTGCCATGCGCTTTGACGTCATCACCCTGTTTCCCGAGCTTTTTGCGCCATTCCTTGTCAGTGGCGTCACTCGCCGTGCCTACGAGTCGGGTCTGGTTGAAGTCAGGCTCTGGAATCCCCGCGATTTTGCCGATGGCAATTACCGCCGTGTCGATGACCGGCCGTTTGGCGGCGGCCCCGGCATGGTGTTGATGGCCGAACCCCTTGCGCTGTGCCTGGAAAGCGTAAAGACCGAGCGGGTCGCCCGAGCAACGCCAGATGACGCGCCGACGGTGCTGTTTTCCCCGGTGGGCCAGGTTCTCAATCACGCCAGCGTGGAACGCTGGTCGGCCAGCAGCGGCGCGGTGCTGATCTGCGGCCGCTATGAGGGGCTGGACCAGCGTTTCATAGACACCCATGTTGACCTGCAGATCAGCCTTGGGGATTTTGTGCTGTCGGGCGGCGAAATCGCTGCCATGGCGCTGCTCGACGCGGTTGCGCGGCTGCAGCCGGGCGTGCTCAACGACGCGGGCAGTCACCAGTTCGACAGTTTCAATCCGGCGCTTGACGGCCTGCTCGATTGCCCCCATTACACCCGGCCAGAAGCCTGGCGCGATCGGCCGGTGCCGCCCGTCTTGCTGTCTGGCAACCATGCCCACATCGAGCGCTGGCGGCGTGAGCAGCGGCTGGCGGCGACCCAGCGCCAGCGCCCTGATCTGGTGCGGCAGGCACGCGCCGCCGGTCATTTAAACGCAAGTGATGAAGCCTTCCTGGCTGATCTGATCCTCAATCTGGCGCACTACCAGTGAAGACTTGCCTGTGGCAAGTTGCTATAATCAAAGGCTTTTCGGTCCTCTGGCGGCCACTGCAACCATTTTTTGACGCTCTCCGGAGCTTCCATGGATTTGCGGTCTTTAGCGTAGCGCGTGCATGAACGAAAAAGTTAGATGGAATAAATCATGAATCTGATCCAGACCCTAGAGCAGGAAGAAATTGCCCGCCTGAACAAGACCATTCCGGCGTACGCCCCAGGCGATACTGTCGTTGTCAGTGTGAATGTGGTTGAAGGTACCCGCAAGCGCATGCAGGCTTTTGAAGGCGTCGTGATCGCCAAGCGCAACCGCGGCCTGAACTCCAGCTTCATCGTTCGAAAAATTTCCAATGGCGAAGGCGTCGAGCGGACCTTCCAGGTTTACAGCCCGCTGATCGCCAAAATCGAAGTCAAGCGGCGTGGCGATGTGCGCCGTGCCAAGCTGTACTATTTGCGCAGCCGCAGCGGCAAGTCGGCGCGCATCAGGGAAAAACTGGGCGCCAAGGCCGCCTGACATCCGGCCAACCCGGGGAAAGCCGCTCTTTTGGGCGGCTTTTTCATCCCTGCTACGCTACGAATCGTATGAGTTTCATCAAGCCTTTGCCAAAGTTTGACCCGCGCAGCATTCCGGTGCTGGGGATTGACAATCACCTCGCGGGCGTGGCGCTGGACCGCCTGGCGCCCGAGGCTTTGCGTGAGCGTTTCAGGCACCCACCGGTCTGGACCCCCGAGCACAGCGTCGAAAAGAAGTTCGTCGATCGTGAGCCGGCGTTGGCGTCCGTGCTGGTGCCGCTGGTGATGCGCAGCGAACTCATGCTGCTGTTGACCGAGCGGACCGCCAACCTTTCCACCCATTCAGGACAGATTGCCTTGCCGGGTGGCCGCACTGACCAATCTGATCAGGATGCCGTGACCACCGCGTTGCGGGAAGCGCGCGAGGAAATTGGCTTGCCGAGCGACCATGTGGAGGTGCTGGGCACCTTGCCCATCTACGTCACGGGCTCGGCATTCATCATCACGCCGGTGGTCGCGCTGGTCAAGCCCGGATTTGCACTGCGGCCCAACCCCGGGGAGGTCGCCGATATCTTCGAGGTGCCGCTCGGCTATTTGATGAATCCAGCCCATCACCGGCGCCATGAGGTGCAATTTGACGGCGTGCTGCGCGAGTGGCTCTCCATGCCTTACATGGAGCAACCGGTCGAAGCGGACAGCCAGGCGCGGGAGCGCTACATCTGGGGCGCAACCGCCGGCATGCTGCGCAATCTCTACCGCTTTCTTGTTGCCTAGCGACGCGCATGGGGGCCAGGAACGAAGCGCAGGGCCGTCCCCAGCGAAGTTCAGCCCCCTCGGGGGGCAGCGAGCTACACGCAGTGAGCGAACGTGGGGGCCAGGAACGAAGCGCAGGGCCGTCCCCAGCGAAGTTCAGCCCCCTCGGGGGGCAGCGAGCTACACGCAGTGAGCGAACGTGGGGGCCACATATCCCAACACCGTTATGATTTGGCATGAGTTTTTTAGCCGTCTTGTTTGCCCTCATCATCGAACAGGCCCGGCCACTGGCGCGTGGCAACTGGGTGCATGTAGCGGCCCGGGGGTGGGCAAGCTGGGCTAATCGCAGCCTGGATGCGGGCAAGCCGCAACACGGATGGATTGCATGGACCGTCACTGTGGTGGTTCCGGCGCTGGTCGTGCTGCTGGTTCACTGGCTGCTCCTGGGTGTGAGCGTGCTGCTGGCTTTTGCGTGGAGCGCGGGCATCCTGTATGTCACGCTGGGCTTTCGGCAGTTCAGCCACCATTTCACCGACATTCGCGACGCGCTGGACGAAGGCGATGAGGCGATGGCGCGCGAGCTGCTGGCGCAATGGCGCCAGGTCGACGCCAGTGAACTGCCGCGTAGTGAAATCGTCCGCCATGTGATTGAATACTCGGTGCTTGCCGCGCATCGCCATGTGTTTGGCGTGCTGGGCTGGTTTTCAGTCCTTGCCGCACTGGGACTGGGCCCGGCAGGCGCCGTGTTTTACCGTCTGGCTGAATTTGTCGCGCGTTACTGGAGCGACAACAGGAGACAATCCGTCACAAGCACCGGAGAGGGCGCCAGCCCGGCCCTGCAACTGGCAGCTGCCAGCGCCTGGGGTGTCATTGACTATGTGCCCGCCCGGGCGACTTCGCTCGGGTTTGCCGTGGTCGGCAGTTTTGAAGACGCCATTGATGCCTGGCGCAACTATACCCAGCGCTTTGCGGCTGGCGCGCCTGCCGCAACGGAAAGCCGCAATGACGGCATCATTCTTGCCGCCACGTCCGGCGCGATGAATGTGCGGCTGGGCGGTGCAGCGCTCAAGGCTAAGTTCCCGGCTGATGCTGCGCCGGGTTTTCCGGGCGATGGCCTGGAGGACGAGAAGAACACCGCCACCGAGCCCATGCCTGGCCGGGAGCCCGAGGTGGCGCACCTGCGCAGCGTCGTCGGGCTGGTGTGGCGCTCGGTGGTGCTCTGGATGGTGCTGCTTGCGCTACTCACGCTGGCCCGCTTGCTGGGTTGATCTGCTTTCAATACCGGCGCCGTGACAGCTCGGCAAACAACTCGCTATATAACCGATAGCGGCTTACGCTTATTCCAGTTGGTCCAGCGTCTGTTTTTACCTCTGAAATCACGCCGCAACCGGGTTCATGCAGGTGCGTGCAGTTGTAGAACTTGCAATTCTGCGCATGGGCCTTGAGATCCGGCATGTAGTTGGCAAGGTGCATCGGATTGATGTGGTGCAGCCCGAACTCCTGGAAGCCTGGCGAATCGATCAGCGCGCTGGTTCTGGCTGCGTTGAGCCAGTACAGCGTGGTGCTGGTGGTCGTGTGCTTGCCGGAGTTCAGCGCCTGCGATATTTCGGCGGTCAGCACCTGCGCACCTGGAATCAGCAAATTGGTCAGGCTGCTTTTGCCGGCACCGGACGGGCCCAGCACCAAGGTCTTTTTGTCGCGCAGCAGCTCGTTCAGCCGGGCGGTTTGTGCGTCATTGGCAACGGGCGTAGCGGTTTTTGGCTTGATCGCCAGCGGCATGACGGCATAACCCATGGCACGGTAGGGTGCCAGTTTGGCCCAGGCGCGTGCGAAAGGTTCGGCCAGGTCGCTTTTGTTCAGCGCGATGACGGGGGTGATGCGCTCGGCTTCGGCCGCAATCAGCGCGCGCGTCAACTGGCTTTCAGAGAAC
>JAHFQQ010000213.1 GCA_023259235.1 Polaromonas sp.
AAATGAGCAGTACCGTCACCATCCACCCCGCCATCGACTCAGGCATCAAGCCGGCCAAGACTGGTTTTGCCGGAGGCAAGCTCCACTGCAAGTGTGCCGCCAACAAGGTCGAGGTGACCATCGGTGCGCAGACAGCACACAACCACGCCTGCGGTTGCAGCAAGTGCTGGAAACCCACCGGCGCGCTGTTCTCGCAGGTGGCCGTGGTCTCCCGTGACAAGCTTGCTGTCACGGCCCATCCGGAGAAACTCAAAATCGTCGACGCCAGCGCCACCATTCAGCGCCACGCCTGCACAGGCTGCGGCGCGCACATGTTTGGCCGCATCGAAAACAAGGCGCACCCGTTCTATGGCCTGGACTTCGTACACACGGAACTCGCTGACACCGATGGCTGGGCTCCACCTGAGTTCGCGGCTTTTGTTTCATCCGTCATCGAGACCGGCACCAATCCCGCACAAATGCCGGCCGTGCGGGCGCGCCTAAGGCAGCTTGGGCTGGAGCCATACGATTGCCTGTCCCCGGCACTGATGGATGCGATCTCCACACACATCGTCGAAAGTAGAGCTGCCGCCTAATAAGCAAACTGCATGTCCGCGCCGGACGCCTGTCATTGCATGGGCTTCCTTCTCCTATGCGACGGCCTGATTCTGCATCGCCATCTTCACCAGGTCAGCCACCGAATGGGCCTGCATTCTGTCCATCATCTTGGCCCGATGTACCTCCACCGTCTTGGCGCTCAGACCAAGCGAGTTAGCAATGGCCTTATTGGACATCCCGTCCACCACCAAGTCCAGCACCTCGCGCTCTCGCGTGGTCAGTCTGGCGAAGCGTGCCCGCAACCGCGCGTGTTGCAACTCCCGTCCACGTTGCCCAGCGTCAAAGGCGATCGCCTTCTGAATGCGGTCCAGTAAATTCTGGTCGTTGAGCGGTTTCTCGACGAAGTCGAAAGCCCCGGCCTGCACCGCACGCACCGCCATCTTCACATCACCGTGTCCGGTGATGAAAATGATGGGGATATTGATTCGCTGCGCCGCAAGCTGCTCCTGCAACTCAATGCCGCTCATGCCTGGCATGCGCACGTCCAGCACCAGGCAGCCTGGTCTCGATGGGTCGTACCCGTCGAGGAACTCCTGAGCCGACGCGAAGGTCTCCACATTGAGCTTCACCGTTTCGATCAGCCAGCACAGACTGCTGGCCACGGCCCGATCATCGTCAATGACGAATACAGTCGGCTTGTTCACGCTTGGTCTCCTTCTGTTCACTGGCCTGCAAGGTGAAGCGGAACGTCGCCCCGCCATTCCTGCCCGACTCGGCACGTACACACCCACCGTGTGACTCAATGATGGATCGACTGATCGACAGACCCATGCCGACACCTTCCTGCTTGGTAGTGAAGAATTGGTCGAAAACTTGATCGATGACGGAACCATCGATACCCGGTCCCGTATCCCTAATTTCGACTTCTACTCCCGAGTGCAGGGGGCGAGTCCGGATCGTGACTTCCCGATCCGCCGAGTCGGCTTCAACCATCGCCTCGGCCGCATTGCGCACCATGTTGCCGATCACTTGCTCAATCATGATGCCGTCGGCCTGCACCCTGGGCAAATTTGCATCCAGATCAAGGTTCAAGCGAGCATCTTGCTGGCGCACCTCCAACTCAGTGAACTTGACCACCGAGCGAACCAGCTGATTGATGTCCGATGGCTTCATCGCTACTTCGCTCTTGCGCACGAAGTTTCGCACGTGCCTGAGCATGTCGCCGGCCCGCTCAGCCTGTTGACAAACCTCCTGCAGCGGTGCGACAAGCTCCTCGGGCTTCATGTCACCCACGCGCACTCGCCTGATACAGCCCCGCGCGAAGTTGGCAATCGCGGAGAGCGGCTGATTGAGTTCATGAGCAATACCGGTAGCCATCTCGCCCATGGTCGAGAGGCGCGCCACCCGAGCCAACTCGGTCGCATGGCGTCTGGTCTGCTCTTCAGACTGCTTGCGCTCTGTAATATCGCGCGTGATGCCAAGCAGGGCGTAGATCGTGCCGCGGGCGTCACGCAGCGGCACGGCATGCGTCTCCATCCAGGCGGTCTTTCCCTTGAGAGTCAACGCCTTGAAGACGTAGATTGCCGACTCGCCTGAAAAAACCCGTCGCATGTTCTCCCGATAGAAATCGATGTACTCGGGCGCGACCACCGTGTAGATCTTGCGACCGACGATGTCCTGCGGTACGTCTGCATCCACCAGTCGCAGCCCCGCCGGATTGATTTCCAGAACGGTGCCATCAGCCGCCTGAAGCTTCACGCACTCTGGCTCGGATTCGATGATGGCGCGCAGCCGGTATTCGTTCTCCTTGAGGCGATCCATCACGACTTGGTGCTCAAGCTCCTTGTCACGCAGATCATTTTGCGCCCCTCGCAGTCGCCCGTTCAGAACCGCTACGGCGCCCAGCGACACGGCCAGGGCCACACCCAAGACCACAACCAGGTATGCCATTGATCCACCAGCGAACATACTTCAACCCCTCGTGCAAACCTCGACCATAGCAGGCTGGCAGTGCGGGATCAATCAAAACACGTCGGAATATCGGAAGCAAGAAGTTTGTCCAGTTTCTCAGTAGTGTCCCAACGTTTTTCAGAGGAGAAGGAGTTGTTGAGGCTCGAAACTCGCGTCTAAATCGGTCGAAGATTGCGTAAGTAGTTGATTTATGGGGGTTGTCTCGAACATGGTCAAGCTCAGGATTTGTAGGATTTCGTAGAGGCTATGCGGCAAATGCAAACCTTTCTTGATGATGGCGATGAGCACGTAAGTGCACACGGCAATCCAGATTTGCGTCTTGACTGCGTTCTCGCTGGTGCCCAGAAATGCTTTGATCCGCAGGTGCTGTTTGACCCATTTGAAGAACAATTCGACTTGCCATCTCTGACGGTACAAGTCGGCAATCATTGACCTGTCCCCTCCTAGCCGGACCGATGTAAATTCCAGGAAGTCCGTCACTATGGAGAATGACGGACATGAAGAAAAGCAGAGCCATCGAAGAACAGATCATCGGGTTAATCAAGCAAAACGAGGCTGGCATGTCGATCAAGGAGCCGTGCCGCAAAGGCGGTTTCAGCGATGCCACTTTCTACAAGTAGCGGGCCAAGTTCGGCGGCATGGATGCGGGCCTTCTTTTTGTGCGCCGCAGTCGAGGGCGCACCAGTCTCCGGAACGACGCCCCCAGCATGGTGCACGCACCGCGTACACCGCACCGTCCTGGCATACCGCACTGCCATGGTGCCACTCACAGGCGCTGACAGGCAGACCCACAACGTCTTGATCGCTGGCACGGTCATTGCATTGCACTAGCCAGCGGCGCAAACCCAACGCGCTGGTGTTTTGCAATTCACTGCCCAAGGAGCGCTTCGATGAAAAAACCCAGGCTGGTCATGGTGGGCAACGGAATGGCCGGGGTGCGCACGCTCGAAGAGCTGCTGAAGATTGCGCCCGACCTGTACGACATCACCGTCTTCGGCGCCGAGCCGCACCCCAACTACAACCGCATCCTGCTCTCGCCGGTGCTGGCCGGCGAGCAGACGGTGGACGAGATCATCCTGAACGACCACGCGTGGTACCAGGAACACGGCATCACCCTGCACACCGGCTTTACCGTCACCGACGTGAACCGCACGCAGCGCACGGTAAGCGCCACCAGCGCAGCGGGCGAAACACTCACTGCCGGCTACGACCGGTTGATCATGGCCACCGGCTCCAACGCCTTCATCCTGCCGATTCCGGGCAAGGACCTGCATGGCGTGCTGGCTTACCGCGACATCGCCGACACCCAGGCCATGATCGACGCCGCCACGCGCTACCGCCACGCGGTGGTCATCGGGGGAGGCCTGCTGGGGCTGGAGGCCGCCAACGGCTTATGCAAGCGCGGCATGCAGGTCACCGTGGTGCACGGCGCCGAATGGCTGATGGAGCGCCAGCTCGACAGCGTGGCCGGCAAGCTGCTGCAAAAATCGCTCACCGAGCGCGGTATGCAGTTCCTGATGCGGGCGCAGACCGCCGAGCTGCTGGGCAATAGCGCGGCCCGCGTCCGTGCGGTCAAGTTCAAGGACGGCAGCGAAGTGCCGGCGGACCTGGTGGTGATGGCCGTAGGCATCCGCCCGAACACACAGCTGGCCGAAAAAATGCGCCTGCACGTGGACCGCGGCATTGTCGTCAACGACACGCTGCAGACCACCACCGACGCCCGCATTTACGCCGTGGGCGAATGCGCGGCGCACCGCGGCATTGCCTACGGTTTGGTGGCGCCCCTGTTCGAGCAGGGCAAGGTGCTGGCCAACCACCTGGCCGAGTTCGGCATTGGCCGCTACGTGGGTTCGCTCACCTCCACCAAGCTCAAGGTCACGGGCATCGACCTGTTCTCGGCCGGCAACTTCCAGGGCGGCGAAGGCACGGAAGAAATCGTGCTCTCCGACCCGTATTCGGGTGTGTACAAAAAGCTCGTCATCAAGGACGACAAGCTGGTCGGCGCCTGTCTGTACGGCGACACCGTGGACGGCAGCTGGTACTTCAAGCTGCTGCGCGACGGCCGCGCCGTGGGTGACCTGCGCGACAAGCTGATGTTTGGCGAATCCAACATGGGCGACGCCGGCCACCAGGGCCAGAACAAGGCCGCCGCCATGCTGGACACCGACGAGGTCTGCGGCTGCAACGGCGTGACCAAGGGCCAGATCTGCAAGGCCATCCAGGAGAAAGGCCTGTTTACGCTGGACGAAGTGCGCAAGCACACCAAGGCCAGCGCCAGTTGCGGCTCCTGCACCGGCCTGGTCGAGCAGATTCTCATGGCCACGGCCGGCGGCGACTATTCCGCCACGCCCAAAACCAAGCCGGTATGCGCCTGCACCGACCACGGCCACCAGGCGGTGCGGGATGCCATCGCGGTGCACCACCTGCTGACGAGCGACGCCGTGTTTCGCTTCATGGAGTGGAAGACGCCCGACGGCTGCCCCACCTGCCGCCCGGCCATCAACTACTACCGGCTATCGAGCTGGCCGCACGAGGCCCAGGACGACCCGCAAAGCCGCTTCATCAACGAGCGCAGCCACGCCAATATCCAGAAAGACGGCACGTATTCCGTGGTGCCGCGCATGTGGGGCGGTGAGACCAGCGCCGCCGAGCTGCGCCGCATTGCCGACGTGGTGGACAAGTACCAGATCCCCACGGTGAAAGTGACGGGCGGCCAGCGCATCGACCTGCTGGGGGTCAAGAAGGAAGACCTGCAGGCTGTCTGGCACGACATCGGCATGCCCAGCGGCCACGCCTACGCCAAGGCGCTGCGCACGGTGAAAACCTGCGTCGGCAAGGAGTGGTGCCGCATGGGCACGCAGGACAGCACGCAGATGGGCAAGGACCTCGAGCACGCCTTCGTTGGCATGCAGGCGCCGCACAAGGTCAAGTTCGCCGTCAGCGGGTGCCCGCGCAACTGCGCCGAGGCCGGCATCAAGGACGTGGGCATCATCGGCGTGGACAGCGGCTGGGAGATGGTCATCGCCGGTAACGGCGGCATCAAGACCGAGGTGGCGCAGTTCTTCGTCAAGCTCAAGTCCGCCGAAGAAGTGATGGAGCACACCGGCGCCTTCATGCAGCTCTACCGCGAAGAAGGCTGGTACCTGGAGCGCACGGTGCACTACGTGGCGCGTGTCGGGCTGGACCATGTGAAGAAAAAAATCCTTGGCGACCCGGCGGGCCGTGCGGCGCTCTGGGCGCGGCTGCAGCACGCGCTGGCGGGCGAGCCCGACCCGTGGTTCGAGAGCCAGCGTGCGCAGGTGGACGAACGCCAGTTCATCCCGATTGCCATCGCCTGAGGCCACCTGATTTCACGAAACTTCAAGCAAAAACAGCCTCTAGCGCTTGTCCCATAAGCGTAACCAGCTACCAAAGGAATAGCAATGACCACTTGGACCCCCATTTGCCGTGTGGACGACATTCCCCGCCTGGGCGCCCGCCGCGTGGCACGGGCGCAGGGCCTGGACGTCGCCCTCTTCCGCAGCGCCGACGACCAGATCTTCGCCCTGCTCGACCGCTGCCCGCACCAGGGC
>JAHFQQ010000372.1 GCA_023259235.1 Polaromonas sp.
CGGCATTTTGATCAGGTCGTGGATGTCAAAGTCCTGCTGACGGTGGACAACATGAAGGAAAAGGAAAAACGCCAACGGGCCGAGTGCAATGTGCATGTCAAGGGCTGCGACCTGTTTGCCGAAAGTTCGCACGCTGATCTTTACGCCGCAGTTGATGAGTTGACCGACAAACTGGACCGTCAGGTTGGGCGATACAAAATGAAAACCCAGGAGCATCATCACGCCACTGCCAAGCGGGAAATCGGGTAATTCAAGTTTTGCTTATTTCGCTTATGCTTGCCGCATCGCCCTGATGCGAAGCGCCCAGAAAGCCGCTTGGCAAATCAGGCGGCTTTTTTTTGAGTCTATTTTTTCGCCAACCCGATGCAAAGTGCATAATTTGGCGACTCAAAGATTGTTATGAACCGTCTTTCGCAAATATTGCCCCTCTCCCAAGTGCTGGTAGGCGTCGAAGCAACCAGCAAAAAGCGCGCTTTTGAAGAAGTTGGCCTGCTGTTTGAAAATCAGCATGGTCTGAACCGCGCCCTGGTCGCCGACAGCCTGTTCGCGCGTGAGCGACTGGGCTCGACCGGTCTGGGCCACGGAGTGGCCATTCCGCATGGCCGCATCAAGGGGCTGAAAGCCCCGCTGGCAGCGGTGCTGCTGCTGCGATCGCCGATTGGCTTTGACGCCCCGGATGAACAGTTGGTAACCCTGCTGATTTTTCTCCTGGTGCCTGAAGCAGCGACGCAAAAACACCTTGAAACCCTTTCCGAAATTGCCGAATTGCTCAGCGACAATGTGTTACGTGAGCAACTCAAGGCCGGCACCGATGCGGCGGCGCTGCATCAGCTGATCGCCAATTGGCAATCTGTCCGCGAAGTCGGCAACTCCTGATCCGCGCGAATAACCGTCCGCATGAAGCCCACCGTTGTCAGTGCTGACGTTCTATTTGAAGACCACCGCGTCGCCCTGAAGTGGGAATGGATAGCCGGACTGGGGGCTTCCGAGCGCCGTTTTGATGAAGTTGCCGTGCGTGCGGCGCGCTCCGGGGCTGACCTGGTGGGCTACCTGAACTACATTCACCCATATCGCGTGCAGATTCTTGGTCAGCGGGAAGTCGCCTACCTCACCGATGGCAGTCCCGCGGACTGTGCCCGGCGCATTTCCCGCATTGTCACGCTGGAGCCTCCGGTGCTGGTTGTAGGCGACGGCCAAGCCGCCCCGCCTACGCTGCTGCAGATGTGCGAGCGCGCGCAACTGCCCATGTTTGCCACGCCGGAGTCAGCCGCATTCGTGATTGACGTGCTGCGGGCCTATTTGTCCAAGCATTTCGCCGACCGCACCTCGATGCACGGCGTGTTCATGGACATTCTGGGTATGGGGGTGATGATCACGGGCGAGTCGGGCCTTGGCAAGAGCGAATTGGGGCTGGAGCTGATTTCACGCGGGCATGGCCTGGTGGCTGACGATGCAGTGGACCTGGACCGCATTAATCAGACCACGATTGAAGGGCATTGCCCTGAATTGCTGCAAAACCTGCTTGAGGTGCGCGGCATCGGCCTGCTCGACATCAAGGCCATTTTTGGCGAGACTGCGGTTCGCCGCAAAATGCGGCTCAAGCTTATCGTGCATCTGGTGCGGCGCGAAACCCTGGAACGCGACTACGAGCGCATTCCCTACGAACCCTTGACGCAAGACGTGCTCGGCATTCCGGTGCGCAAGGTCATCATCCAGGTGGTGGCGGGCCGCAACATTGCCGTGCTGGTTGAAGCGGCGGTACGCAACGCCATCTTGCAACTGCGCGGCATTGACACCTATCAGGACTTTGTGGATCGCCACCGCAAGGCGATGGAGCAGGACGACTGAGCATCTTCTGATTCCGCAGGTGCTATTAGAGAAGTAGCTTACCTCCGCATTACACGGGATGCAAGCCTGTTTCATCCTCAAAACTCAGGAATGATGATGCCGCACGGGTATCTCTCCGCTATTCCGGAAGGGGCAGTTTTCCTTGATGCAATTGGCGTAGATC
>JAHFQQ010000004.1 GCA_023259235.1 Polaromonas sp.
GTGGAGCTTGGCATTGGCGGCGCATTGTTCGGCGTGCACCTTGCCCCGCATGTCGACAAACAGCGCCTCGCCGGGCGCAATGTCGCGCTCGAATTGATGCGCGGTGCCTTCCAGGGCGACCGACTCGCTGGCCACCATCACGGTACTGCCCGCTTCGTTATCACCGCGCCCCAGGCACAGCGGTCGAATGCCAAACGGATCACGAAACGCCAGCAAGCCATGGCCGGCGATCATCGCCACCACGGCGTAAGAGCCCCTGACGCGCTGGTGCACGCCGCGCACGGCCGCGAACACATCGGCGGGCTTGAGCGGCAGGCCGCGCGTCGTTTTTTCCAGCTCGTGCGCCAGCACGTTGAGCAGCACCTCGGAGTCGCTGTCGGTGTTGATGTGGCGGTGGTCGGCATTGAAGAGCTCGGCCTTGAGCTCGGCCGCGTTGGTCAGGTTGCCATTGTGCGAAAGCACCAGGCCAAACGGAGCGTTGACGTAAAACGGCTGCGCCTCATCTTCGCTGTAGGCATTGCCGGCCGTGGGGTAACGCACCTGCCCCAGCCCGATATTGCCTGGCAGCGCGCGCATGTTGCGGGTGCGAAACACGTCGCGCACCATGCCCTTGGCCTTGTGCATGTAAAACTTGCGGCTTTGCTGCGTGACGATGCCGGCGGCGTCCTGGCCGCGGTGCTGCAGCAGCAGCAGGCCGTCATAAATAAGCTGGTTCACCGGAGCGTTGCTGACGACGCCGACTATCCCGCACATGGTGTTTCGATCATGATGTGTCGATCCAAAAAATTAATTCAAAACCCTTGCAATCTGCTCCGGCAACATCGGCTTCAAGCCTCTGAGCGTGGCTGTCAAGACGGCCGCGCCCTGCGACTCCCGCCACCAGGCGCTGGCCCCGAGCGCCGTCATGTCAATCACCACGGTGGCTGCCAGCAACAAGATCAGGCCACGCACCAAGCCAAAGGCCACTCCCAGCGTGCGGTCCACTGGTTGCAGGCCGATGGCGTGAACCAGTTTCTTCAACATAAAGGCAAGCAAACCGGCGGCAAATACCGCGGCAACAAATACCAGCGCAAACGCCGCGGCGTAACGCACCGTCTCCGAAGCGGCCTGCCAGGGCAACAGCGTCGCCACTCGGGGGGCCGCCCACTGCGCCAAAAAAAACGACACCACCCATCCCAACACCGACAACAGTTCGTACACCAGCCCACGCCATGCCCCAAGCATCATGGACAAAAGCAGCACCGCCAGCAAGATCCAGTCAAGTGCCGCCACTCGATTGCAGACTATTCAAAGACTCAGGATGGCGGTCGGCAAATCGAGCGCCTTGATCTTGCCTGCAACCTTTTCAGCCTCTGCCCTGCTGGAAAACGGGCCCACGCGAACCCGGGTGCGCGCGCCATCCCTGGTTTCAACGACCTGCGCATAGGTTTTTAGGCCGGCTTTTTCAAGCTTGGCGCGCACTTCGCGAGCCTTGGCGGCATCAGCAAACGCACCGACCTGCACCACCACGCGGCCTTCAGCAGCGGCGGCAGTCTTGCTGACTGGCGGCACCGGCTGGCCGTTGAGCAGGGCGCTGGCACGCGCCGCGTCGTTGCCTGACGAAGCCGCCCTGGAGGCAGCTTTCGGCTCTGTTTTCGCTTGCGCCTCAAGATCCGGTTTTACCTCCTTTTTTATAGCATCCGGCGCTTGTTGCACGGGGGCTGGAGCCTGCTTTGATGGCGCAATTTCTTCCTTGGGTGCGAGGCTGGCCGCGGCTGGCACGGACGCCGCTTCGGTGGCGGCGGGCGGCGCCGGGACTAGCAGCGGCTTGACGGCATTTTTTGCAGGAATTTCAATCGGGATATCGACTGCAATGGGGCGCGGCTGGGTGTCAAACAGCAGTGGAAACCCCACCACCCCAAGCAGCACCAGCACGATCGCGCCAATCAGGCGGTGCCTGGCGCGTTTGCGGATCGCTTCCACGCTTTCCGGTTGAGCGGCTGGCCCGGCGGGAGGGGCAGCGCTTGAGCCGCCCCGGCGGAAATTGAAAAACAACATGGTGTGGCTTGAATCCGTTAAGGAGCACGTTCAGGGTTCGGATGGACTGCCGACCCAGGCACTGGTGCGCTCTGGTGAGCCAGCTTTTCCAGCTTCAGGAAACCAGGTGCGGTGCCGAAAGACGCGGCACGCCGCCTTTCAAAATACCGCCCACCGTGTAAAACGAGCCGAACACCACAATTCTATCAGCCGGGTTTGCCGCCTTGACGGCCGCCTGCAGCGCTTCCGCCGGGGTTTTGTAAACCGTGGCACTGGTGTCTGGCATGGGCCGCAGCGCTAGCCAATGGGCATGCAACTCCTCGCTCGTGGCCGCCCGCGCCGTTGGCAGATCGGTGAAATACCACTTGTCGATCACTGGACTGATCCGCGCCATCATCTGCGCCAGATCCTTGTCGGCCATGGCGCCAAAAATGGCGTGGGTGCGGGGGTAGTAACCCATGGCATCGAGGTTTTCGGCCAGCGCCGCCACAGCGTGCGGGTTGTGCGCCACATCGAGTATCAGTGCCGGCTGGCCGGGAACGATCTGAAAGCGCCCCGGCAACTCGACCATGGACAAGCCGTTGCGAACGGCTTGGGCGGTGACGGGCAAACGCTCGCGCAGCGCCGTCAGCGCCGCCAGCACGCCAGCGGCATTGGCCAATTGGTTGGCACCGCGCAGCGCCGGATAGGCCAGCCCGGCATAGCGCCTGCCACGTCCGGCCCAGGCCCACTGCTGCTTGTCGCCCGTGAAATTGAAGTCTCGGCCCATGCACCACAAGTCAGCGCCCACTTTTGCCGCATGCTCAAGAACGCTTTTCGGCGGCACCGGGTCGCTCACCACTGCAGGCCGTCCGGCGCGCATGATGCCGGCCTTTTCCCGGCCTATGCTTTCCCGGTCAGCGCCGAGCAAGGCCATGTGATCCAGGTCAATGCTGGTAATCACCGCGCAATCGGCGTCCAGAATATTGACGGCGTCCAGACGGCCGCCTAGCCCGACCTCCAGAATCACCACGTCGAGCATGGCGTCGGCCAGCCGTTGCAGGATGGCGAGCGTCGTAAACTCGAAGTAAGTCAGTGAAATATCATTGCCATTTTGGGTTCTGGCCCTTTCAACACGTTCGAAGCATGCTATCAGTTCGGTAGCGCTCGCGATCTCGCCGCGAACCCGGCAACGCTCTTCAAAATCCACCAGATGCGGCGAGGTATAGAGCCCGGTGCGGTAGCCGGACTGCAGCAGGATGGCTTCCAGCATGGCGCAGGTCGAGCCTTTGCCGTTGGTGCCAGCCACCGTGATGATGGGGCACGCAAACGCCAGTCCCATGCGGGCAGCCACGCTGCTGACGCGTTCAAGCCCGAGGTCGATGCTTGTGGGGTGCAGCCGCTCGCAGTAGGCCAGCCAGTCGTCGAGGGTTTTGAGAGCTTCCATACAGGCCCGCATTGTCCCCCACGGCGGAAAACCTTTTCGGGCACGGGCCGACTCCAGCCGCCGCTCAGCGCGCAAAGCGGTCGGTCGCTGCGATCAGTTCGGCCAGAATGCCGGGCTCGTTGTAGGCATGGCCAGCGTCGGCAACCAGGTGAAAATCCGCCTCGGGCCAGGCGCGGTGCAGGTCCCAGGCGGTTCTGGCGGGGCAGGCCATGTCATAGCGGCCCTGCACGATCACGCCGGGAATGTCCTTGAGCTTGCCCGCATCGCGAATCAGTTGCCCTTCCTCAAGCCAGCCGCCCTGCATGAAATAGTGGTTTTCGATGCGCGCAAACGCCAGCGCGAACGCGTCGCTACCGTGCTGCCCCACTGCCGCCGGGTCGGGCCGAAGCGTGATGGTCTGGCCTTCCCACAGGCTCCACGCACGGGCAGCGGCTAACTGTTCGCCACGGTCAGAACCCACCAGGCGCTTGCGGTAGGCGGCCATCAGGTCGCCGCGCTCGGCCGGTGGAATCGGCGCCAGGAAGTTTTCCCAAAGATCAGGAAACAGCCAGGAAGCGCCCTCCTGGTAGTACCACAGCAGCTCGGCGCGACGCAGCGTGAAGATGCCGCGCACGATCAGCTCCGACACCCGCCCGGGGTGCGTCTGGGCGTAGGCCAGCGCCAGCGCTGAGCCCCAGGAGCCGCCGAACACCAGCCAGCGCTCGACGCCCAGCAGTGTGCGCAGCCGCTCGATATCGGCCACCAGGTGCCAGGTCGTGTTGTCTTCCAGACCGGCATGGGGTGTCGAGCGGCCACAACCGCGCTGGTCAAACAGCAGCACGCAGTAGCGCTCCGGATCAAACAGCCGCCGATGCTCGGGCGAGCAGCCGGCACCCGGCCCGCCATGCAGAAACACCGCTGGTTTGCCCTGCGGATTGCCGCAAAGTTCCCAGTAAACCGAATGACCCTCGCCAGTGTCCAGAGTGCCGGTGCGAAACGGCTCGATGGGCGGGTAAAGGCTTGCAGGTGAAGTAGCCAAGGAAGTCATGGAAGGTTCTGAGTGTGACAAGCAGGGTGGGAATCATCGTAAACCATGCCGCACCAAACGGTTGAAGCGGCGGCCAGCGCCAACGCGTTTATTCTGGCCTGAATTATTCTCCGATTGCCGCTTTCGCCTGCGGTGTCCGGTTCAGCGCCTTTTTTCGCTGCCCCTCCAAGCGCTGATTTCGCTATTTATTTAATAGCTCATTGCCCCCGCCATATATGGGCTTATGGCCAATTTGTCTTGAATTTGTGGCAAACTCACTGCATGCTCATTGTGTACGGCATTGTCAATTGCAGCACCGTCAAAAAGGCCCGTGCGTGGCTTGCCGAACACGGCCATAGCTACGAATTCCATGACTTCAAGAAGCACGGCGTGCCGCCTGATCAACTGGCGCTGTGGGTGCAGGCCGTCGGCTGGGAGAAATTGCTCAACCGCCAGGGCACGACCTGGCGCAAGCTGGACCCTGCCGCGCAGGCCGCCATAACGGATGCCGCCAGCGCCCAGGCGCTGATGCGGGCTCAGCCCAGCGTCATCAAGCGTCCGGTGGTTCAGTGGGATCAGGGCGTCACGGTCGGGTTTGATGTAACGGCGTGGGCCGCCAGGCTTTGAAGCGGCCGCGGCGCCATGCATGCAGCGATACATTACGCCAGTTGAGCACCTTTACCATTGATTTACCGAACTCCGCGCATTCAAACGACTCTTAATTATTAAGATTGAACTGGTTGCTGCCCGGCCGCATAAGCGGGCCGCCGGGCACGCCACAACGGTCCAGTTTCAGCCCGTTTCTGCGAAAGGAATTGCATCATGAAAAAAATATTTGCCATTTCCGCTGCCACCCTTGCGGCCAGTTTGGCCGCCGCGTCCGCGTCCGCCACGGACATTTTGGCGCGGGTCATCTCCAGCACCCCGGTGGTGCAGCAAGTTGCAGTCCCCAGGCAGGTGTGCAACACCCAGGCTATCATCACGCCGGCTCCCAAATCGGGCGCCGGCGCACTGATGGGCGCCTTGGCGGGTGGCGCAGTGGGCAACGCCATCGGCGGTGGCGGCGGCCGGGCGGCGGCCACCGTGATTGGCCTGGTGGGCGGCGCCGTGATTGGCGACAGCATCGAGGGGTCGAACAACCAGGTTCAGAACGTGCAGCGATGCGCCACGCAGACTTCTTATGAAAACCGCACGAGCTACTACAACGTGGTCTACGAATACCAGGGCGCCCAATACAACGTGCAGATGACCAGTGACCCCGGTCCCTACGTGCGGCTGCAGGTCACTCCGGTTGGTGCCATGACGCCTGCGCCTGAAGCGGCCGCGCCAGATCAATCCCAGGCGTATGTCCAGCCGGCACCCGTCGCACCGCCGGTCTATGAGCAGCAGCCTATCGCTGCGGCTGTGGCATACCCGGGCTATTACTACCCACAACCCTACTACGCACCGCCTTACTACACGCCGTTTTACCCGCTGGGGCTCTCGTTGAACTTCGGCTACAGCCGGGGTTTCGGCGGGCATTACAGGCGTTGAAATTTCCCCGGGGGCACTCTGTGCAGCCAGTCCGGAGCAGGAAGGGGTCTGCCGGGACGCGCCCGGCACCGTGATCAGGACAATGACGGGGTCGACGCCATGATTTCCTCGATGGTGGTCAGCCCCTCAGCCACCTTCAGGGCACCGCCGAGCCGCAGCGGGCGCATCCCTTCCGAAACCGCCTGGCGGCGCAGCACGTCCATGTTGGGTTCTTTCGAAACCTTCTCCCGAAACCCTTCGGTCACCGTCAGCAGCTCGTACAAGCCCATCCGTCCGCGGAAGCCGGTCATGCGGCAATCCACACATCCCACCGGCTTGTAGGGCCGGTAGCCACCGCTGATCTGCCAGGGCTTGACAATCTCGGCGAGCGCCTCGCGCGAAGCGTCCCGGTCAGGCTCACTGCAGTTGCCGCACAGGGTACGCACCAGCCGCTGCGCCAGCACGCCAAGCAGGGTGGCATTGATCAGGTAGGACGGTACGCCAAGTTCCAGCAGCCGTGAGACGGCCGAGGGAGCATCGTTGGTGTGCAGCGTGCTGAACACGAGGTGACCGGTCAGCGCGGCCTGCACGGCCATTTCAGCGGTCTGCAGATCGCGGATCTCGCCCACCATGATGATGTCCGGGTCTTGCCGCATCAGCGCACGCAGCCCCTCGGGAAAATCAAAATCCAGATGCGGCTGGACCTGCGTCTGGTTGAATGCGGGCTCGATCATCTCGATTGGGTCTTCGATCGTGCTGACGTTGACCTGTTCGGTGGCGATGCGTTTGAGCGTGGAATACAGCGTGGTGGTCTTGCCCGAGCCGGTCGGGCCGGTCACCAGCACAATGCCATGGGGCTGCTTGACCAGTTGCTCCCAGCGCTCGGCGTCATGCTGCGAAAAACCCAGCGCATCAAGGTTCTTGACCGTGGTGTCGGGGTCGAAAATGCGCATGACCATTTTTTCACCAAACGCGGTGGGCAAGGTGGACAAGCGCATTTCCACCTCGTCGCCGCGCGGGTTGCGGGTCTTGATCCGGCCGTCCTGCGGGCGGCGCTTCTCCACCACGTCCATGCGGCCCAGCAGCTTGATGCGCGCCGTCATGGCGCCAAGCACGCCCATCGGCATCTGGTACACCGGATGCAGCACGCCATCAATGCGAAAGCGGATCACGCCCTGGTCGCGCCGGGGCTCCAGGTGGATATCGCTGGCGCGCTGGTCGAACGCATATTGCCAAAGCCAATCGACCACCTGCACCACGCCCTGGTCGTTGGCGTCGAGCTGCTTGTTGCTCCGGTTCAGTTCAACCAGTTGCTCAAAGCTGGCCGAACCTGTTGCGCCGCTGGCCTTGAGCGCCGCTCGGATGGACTTGGCGAGTGAATAGAACTCGGCCGTGAACTTGGCAATTTCCAGTGGATTGGCCACCACCAGGCGCACCTTGCGCCGCGACTGGCGCTCGACCTCCGCCACCCAGTCGGTGACGAATGGCTCCGCCGTGGCAATCACCACCTCGTGCGGCGTGACCTGGACCGGCAACACCTTGTGGTGCTCGGCATACACCGCCGACATGGTGTCAGCCACCTTGCCCACATCGACCTTGAGCGGGTCGATTCGCAGGTACTCCAGGCCCGCGCGCCCGGCCAGCCACTCGGAAATGGTTTCAATGTCCAGCGGTTTGCCGTCGGCCACGCGCGTCATGCTGACACTGGCCAGGCGAATCAGCGGATGCTGGGCGCTTTGCGCTTGTGCACAGCGGGCAATGGTGCGCGCCGCCTCGACGCCGCTGATGATGCCGTCCTCGCTCAGCCATTCGACCAGAGTGCGCCAGTCCAGCAGCCCGGCATGGGCTTTTCCAGCGGGGGAGTCGTGTGGGGATTTGGGGGGCTTGACTGCGCTCATGAGTGGCACTGTACCGCAACAACCTTCATTCGAAGCACGGCGCTCAGGCGACCGGCGCAAAAAGCCGCAGCCATTTTTTCGCGGGCAGGTCCCAGCGCGACTGGATCACGCCGGCGCGCAGCAGCAGCTCGGCGCGCTCCGGTCGCGTGGGCTCGCGCTGCGCCAGCACCACGGTATTGCCCTCGCGCGTGGGCCGGAACGCCCACACCGATTCCGGGCCAAAGGCCTCGGCGATCCGGGTCAGCGACCGGACATAGCTGGAATCGCGGCCAAAGAGGTTCACCGTCATCACGCCGTCTTCCGTGAGCAGGCCGCGGCAGCGGGTATAAAAACCGGCATCGTCCAGCACCGGCGCGGCCGCTTCATGGTCGTACAGGTCAACGTGCAACAGGTCCACCGTGCCCTGATGCGCCGGGTTTTGGATCTCGGCGCCCGCATCAGCCTCTATGACGCGCAACCTGAGGTCATCCTGCGGCAGCTTGAACCAGACCCGGCAGGCGGTAACCACCTGCGGGTTGATCTCGATCGCAGTGGTCTTCATGCGCAGCTTCTTGTAGCAGAACTTGGTTAAAGCCGCCGAACCCAGGCCGAGCTGCATGGCATGCTTTTTCGCCACTGCCTGCGCATCCATGAACAGCAGCCCGGCCATCATGCGCTGCACATACTCCAGTTCAATATCGAAGGGCGCATCGCGCAGCATCGAGCCTTGCACCCATTCGGTGCCCAGGTGCAGAAAGCGCACCTCGCCGTAGTCTGAAAAATTGACTTCAGGCAGGTTGGGAGCAGTTTTCACTGTTTCTTTTTTCGACATCAGATCATCCTGGAAACGGCAGTTGGACGCGCCCGAGGGTGCTGTGATTGGCGTGTCAGACAAGGCGCGACAATGCGGCGGGCTACTGCCCGCAGGGCGGAGCAACACCGTATGGCGCGGCAATCGCAGTGCCATCGGGTGGGTAGCGCTCTCACCGAAAAGGTGAATATCATCGAAGACAAAAAACTAAATTTCATGCGGGTCTGCCAAAGTTATCAAGCGGTCAACTGCCGTTTCCAGGATCAATCCATGCTTTTCAAAAACCTCGCGCCAGGCGGCGAGTTTGCGCTCGAAACTCCACGATGCATTCGCTGGACTGGTGGAAGGAAGCTTGTAGACCGGCAAGCCCAGTAGCGTCGTGTGTTTCGAATGCTTGAAGCTCTCGCCGCCGTTATGGGCAATCGCCTCCAATGCCGGGCAGAGCCGCCGCAGCACCGCGAAATCGTTCACGATCGGGTGGCGAATGGCGCTGTCCAGGCTGCCGGCGCGCTCACAGGCCGCGTAAACATCCCACAGGCCCAGGCCTCTGGAGAGCAGCCACTCACTATTTGTTTGATAGCTGCTTGCGCTTGTATCTATTGGGCTGGAAGGCCAAATGGCATGCAAGATTTGCCAGAAATGGTTTTGCGGATGGCCATAGTACTGCTGCGCCGCCAGCGAGGCCATGCCCGGAAAACTGCCCAGAATCAGCAACCGCGTGCGGCTGGAGACGAGCGGCGGCAAGCCGGTCAGCATCATGCGATCAGCGCCTTGAGCTTGGGCAATGCCTGCAGCGCGTTGGCGGTGGTTGCCAGCGCCAGCATCTCGGTCGATATCCCGCGCAGGCGGGCCACCTGCTGCGCAATGCGCGGCAATTCGCCCGGCTCATTGCGGCCCTGCGGCTGGCCTGCCGCACGCTGCGCCGCCGTGGTGTAAAGCCACTGCGGCGCCATGTCGGGCGAATCGGTTTCCAGCACCAGCGCCTCCAGCGGCAAGTCAGCGGCCAGGCGCCGCAGTTGCCGGGCCGGCTCAAACGTCAGCGCGCCACCAAAGCCCAGCTTGAAGCCCAGCCTGATGAATTCCATGGCCTGCTGCACGCTGCCATTGAAGGCATGGGCAATGCCGCTCCAGCCGCCCGGTGGCGCCAATTCGCGCAAGTGCTTGAGCAGTTTGTCGGCCGAGCGCCGCACATGCAGAATCGGCGGCAGGCCGTGCTTGCGCGCCAGTAAAAGCTGCTCACGGTAAAAATATTCCTGGCGCTCGCGCAGCGGGCTTTGCGCCAGCGCCGGGACAAAATAATCCAGCCCGATTTCCCCCACGGCCACCAGGCGCGGGTCTGCCCTTCGGCGCATGAGCTCCTGATCCAGCGCCTCCAGATCGGTTTCTTTCGAAGCGCAAACGCAAAGCGGATGAATGCCCAACCCGTAGCTGAAGGAAAACTCATGCGCCAGCCGGCGCACCGCCTCAAAATTGGCCACCGAGACAGCGGGCAGCACGCAATGCGCCACGCCGCCGGCCCCAGCCCGTGCGCACACCGCAGCCACATCGGCGGAAAACTCGCTGGCGTCGAGGTGACAGTGCGTGTCAATCCAGAAGGTCATGAAAACCATGATACCTGCAGGTTTGCAGGCCCGGAGCAGGCCGCTTGAAAACCGCAAAAGCCATTCCGCGCCAGCCGTCCCGCGAACATGCAGCCATGGCGTGCAGGAAGGCCTGAATCGTGATACGGTGCATCTTCCGACCTACCGGTTTTGATATTTACCCCACAGGTGAACGGATGCGAAGGCCTGCCCTTTACAGTAGCTCCAGCCGCGCCAGGCACGACCTCGGTGGCGCTGGTTCAGGCGCATCCGGTGCCGAGGCCACGGCGCCGTATCCGGCTCCCGCCAGACGCCGTCTGATCGAGCGCCTCTCCGGCAAGCCGCCCCATGTGTTTTGGCCGCTGATCGGCGTGCTGGCTTTGTTGCTGGTGGCCGTTGTCTTCCTGACGCAGCGGCCTGCGCCCCGGACGCTGACCCAGCACGACATCAACGCGGCGGTCTTGAAAACGCTTGAAACTGCCACCCTTCCATCTCCTGCCCTGAAAGCCTACGAAGCCATCATCCCGTCAGTGGTGCGGGTGGTGGGCCAGGGCAAGGACAGGGATGGCAAGCCCGCTATCGAGCGAAGTGTGGGAACCGGCGTGGTCATCGTGGACAGGGGCGTCATCCTGACCAACCTGCATGTCGTGCAGGGCGCTGAAGTCATCAGGGTCATGTTTGCCGACGGCCTGGAATCGATCGCAACAATCATTGGCACGCAGCCGGAGAACGACCTGGCGGTGCTGCAGGCCCACACCATTCCGGATGACCTGGCGGCGGCCACCATGCGTTCCACCGCCGACCTGGCGCCTGGCGACCAGGTGCTGGCAGTGGGTTACCCGTTTGGCATCGGCCCCTCGGCCTCCAGCGGTGTCATTTCGGGGCTGCAGCGCAGTTTCCGCTCGCCCGAGGGCAAACAGATGATGACCAACCTGATCCAGTTCGACGCGGCTGCCAACCCCGGCAATTCGGGCGGTCCGCTGGTCACCATGGACGGCGAGCTGATCGGCATCGTGACCGCCATCTTGAATCCCAACCAGCAGCGCACCTTCATCGGCATTGGCTTTGCCGTGCCAATTGAAAACGCCGCCTCGGCGGCCGGCATGCCGCCCTTCTGAAAGACCCGCATGGAATCGTCCACCCAAAACCATTCACCGGCCAGCCACGACACCGCGCAATTGATGGAGCAAATCCTCTACGAAGTCAAGCGCGTGGTGGTCGGGCAGGACCGCTTTCTGGAACGCGTCATGGTGGCCATGCTGGCGCAGGGCCATTTGCTGGTGGAAGGCGTTCCCGGACTGGCCAAAACCCTCACGGTCAAAACCCTGGCCAGCACCATTCAGGGCGACTTCAAGCGCATCCAGTTCACGCCCGACCTGGTGCCGTCCGACCTGGTGGGCACGCGCATCTACAACCAGAAGACCGGAGAGTTTTCAACCTCGCTGGGTCCGGTATTCACCAACCTGCTGCTGGCCGACGAGATCAACCGGGCACCCGCCAAGGTGCAAAGCGCGCTGCTGGAAGTGATGCAGGAGCGCCAGGTAACGATTGCCGGGGTGTCGCACAAGGTGCCATTGCCTTTCCTGGTGATGGCGACGCAAAACCCGATTGAAACCGAGGGCACCTATCCGCTGCCTGAAGCGCAGGTGGACCGCTTCATGATGAAGGTACTGGTGGACTACCCCAGTGACGAGGAGGAATTCGTCATCGTCCAGCGCGTCACCGGCCCCGCGGTGGCGGTGTCGAGCGTAGCCGCCACCGGGCAACTGGCCGCGCTGCAGTCGGAATGCCGGCGCATTTATGTCGATCCTTCGCTGGTGCAGTACGCGGTGCGCCTGGTGTCTGCGACACGCGATCCGGCAAGGCACGGGCTCAAGGATCTGGCGCGTTTCATCACCTTTGGCGCCAGCCCGCGCGCCACCATCAACCTGGTCGAAGGCGCTCGGGCACTGGCGATGCTGCGCGGCCGCGGCTACGCCCTGCCGGAAGACCTGGCCGACCTGATACCCGACGTGCTGCGCCACCGCCTGGTGCTGTCTTATGAAGCTCTGTCCGAAGGCCTCGGCGCCGACGACCTGATTGGCAAAGTCATGGCCAAGATTCCGCAGCCCGCCAAGCCGCTTGAACATGAAAAACTTGCGGCCTAGCACTATGAGCCCCCACGCTCCGCCGCTACGCGGGTCGCTGCCCCCCGAGGGGGCTGGCCTTGCTTGGGGCGGCCCGGCGCAGCGGCCTATGAGCCCCCACGCTCCGCCGCTACGCGGGTCGCTGCCCCCCGAGGGGGCTGGCCTTGCTTGGGGCGGCCCGGCGCAGCGGCCGAACCACGGCAACGCCGAGCAGCTCCTGCGCCGGTTGGAATGGACGGTGCTGCGCCGGCTTGATGGCCTGCTGCAGGGCGATTACCGCACCCTGCTCCGGGGCACCGGCATGGACCTGGCCGACCTGCGCGAGTACCGGTACCACGACGATGTGCGCCACATCGACTGGAACGTGACGGCCCGGTTGCAGCAGCCCCATGTGCGCGTCTTCACCGAAGACCGTGAAATGAGCGCCTGGTTTTTGCTCGACCTGAGCCCGTCCATGGATTTCGGCTCTGGCGAGCAACACAAGCGCCAGGTGTTGACCGATTTCGTCGCCCTGCTGGCGCGCCTTCTGACCCGTCGCGGCAACCGTGTGGGAGCCCTGCTCTACGGCTGCGGTGTTGACGCGGTGATACCGGCGCGCGGCGGTCGCCGCCATGTGCTGCACTTGCTGCATGCGCTGCAGTCGCGGCCAGAAACGGCAAGCTCCGGCCCTACCCGCCTGCATGAATTGCTGGAGTCCGCCGCCAAGTTGATAAGCCGACGCTCCACCCTCTTTGTAGTGTCGGATTTCATCAGCGAGGCCGGCTGGGAACAAGCGTTGGGCCTGCTTGCCCGGCGACACGAAGTCGTTGCCGTGCGCCTGCTCGATTCGCTGGAACTGGAACTGCCGGACCTGGGGCTGATTCCAATTCGTGATGCGGAAACCGGCGAACAGTTGCTGGTCGATACCCATGATGCCGGCTTTCGCCAGCGCTTTGCGCGCATTGCAGCGCAGCGCGAAGCCGCGCTGCGGCAGGCCCTGGCACGCGCCAGCGTGGACACCCTGGAGTTGTCAACCGATGACGACCTGGCCAACGCCATCGCGCGTTTTATCGATTTGCGCAAACAACGCAGCCGCTCCTCGGGCGGCCACGCGGCGGCTGGCGGGCTGCCCATCCACCTGAGGCATGCCGCCTGAACCGCGGCCCAGGGAACCGCCATGACTTTCCTCTGGCCCCAATTTCTCTGGCTGCTGCTGGCCATTCCGCTGCTGGTCGCGGTGTATGTCTGGCTGCTCGGGCGCAAGAAAAAGATGGCCTTGCGTTACGCCAGCCTGTCCATCGTGCGCGAGGCCATGGGCAAGGGCCAGAGCCTGCGACGGCATATTCCGCCGCTGCTGTTCCTGCTGGCCATCACGGCCATGCTGATGGCGGCTTCGCGCCCGTTTGCAGTTGTCAGCCTGCCTTCGCAACGCGAAACCATCATTCTGGCGATGGATGTGTCGGGCAGCATGCGGGCGACCGATGTGCTGCCCAGCCGCCTGGTGGCTTCGCAGAACGCCGCCAAGGCCTTTCTGGCTGACTTGCCGCGCGGTGTGCGGGTCGGCATTGTCGCGTTTGCCGGCACTGCCGCCGTGGTGCAACAGCCCACTCTGAGCCGTGAAGACCTGGTCGCGGCCATCGACAAGTTTCAGTTGCAGCGCGGCACCGCGATTGGCAACGGCATCATGATGGCGCTGGCCGAGCTGTTTCCCGATGCGGGCATTGACCTGGCCTCCATGCAATACGGCCGGGAGCGCCAGCGCGGAACCTCGCTCGACCAGGCACTCAAGCCGGGAAGCGATGCCAGGAAAGAATTCACGCCGGTCGCGCCCGGCTCCTATGCCTCGGCGGCCATTATCTTGCTGACCGACGGCCAGCGCACCACCGGCGTCGATTCGCTCGACGCCGCCAAGGTCGCGGCCGACCGCGGCGTTCGTATCTATACCGTTGGCGTGGGCACCGTGGAAGGCGAAACCATAGGTTTTGACGGCTGGTCCATGCGTGTCAGGCTTGACGAAGAAACCCTCAAGGGCATCGCCCGGGCGACCCAGGCCGAGTACTTCTACGCGGGTACGGCGGCCGACCTCAAAAAAGTCTATAAAACCCTGAGCTCCCGGCTGACCGTGGAGAAGAGGGAAACCGAAGTCTCGGGCCTGCTGGCGCTCGCCGCGGCGGCGCTGTCATTGGTCTCGGCTGCCTTGTCGCTGCTCTGGTTCAACCGGATTCTGTGAGTCAGTAGTGGGGCGGCAGTTCGTCGCGCAAGTTCCCCGGCGCGCCTGCTTCCTGCGCTGGAATTTGCTGCCGAAGCCGCGCCAGCTCACCAATCAGCAAGTCGATTTGCCGCTGTTGGCGGACAATGACCTGGTTGAGTTGATCCACCATGTCTTCGGTGAAACTGACCTTGATCTCCAGATCAGTCAGGCGCTGTTCAGTGTTGTGCGGGTGTTCCATCATGCTATTGGACCCGAATTGAGGATGCCGCATCGGTTGCGGGCTATCGTAGAATAAAAACGCGTCCACTTTGGCGCCCCCAAGGGAAATGCAAATTTCGATGCGTTTGTACAAAACATTTCTCAAGGGTGGCATTCCCGAATATCTGGCGCGCTACTACTGGTGGGCCTACCTGTGGGACAAGAGCATCTGGTTCTTCGATCATCAGCCCATCATCAATGCGATCTTGTTTGGTCAATACGATACCCTGTTGCGCAACACGCTGGCACGGGTTGAAACCAGACCCGGCGCACGATTGCTGCAACTCACCTGCGTGTACGGCAAGCTCACGCCTTCGTTGTTGCACCACGCGGGCAATGAGGTCCATCTGTGTGATGTCGCCGCCGAACAATTGCGCCTGGCACGGGGCAAGGCCACGGATGTCGCCGACCGATGCCACCTGGCACGCATGAATGCCGAGGCGCTCGGCTATGCCAACGACGCGTTCGATCAGGTGGTCGTGTTCTTTCTGTTCCATGAATTGCCGCCGCAGGCGCGGCAGCATGTTTACGATGAGGTCGCGCGCGTCGTGCGACCCGGCGGCTCGGTGCTGGTGACAGAATATGCCGAAACGCCGCATCACCACTGGCTCTACAAAATCGCACCTTTTCGCTGGGTGATCGGACGTCTTGAGCCATTCCTGCCGGGATTCTGGCGGGAAAACGTGACGGAAAAGCTGGGCGCGGCATTGGCAACATTTGCCAAATCCCTGTCAGCTGAACCACAGGTCGAGTACTGCTTTTCCAGGTTCTATCGAGTCATGCGATTTGACGTGCATGGGGATCGGCAAGCCGAACCGGAAGACTTGAAAAAGGCGGCAAACACCACCGCTACTTCTGTTTTAATGCAGCACGACGGCGGACCCCTCGGCACGGCAACATTTCATCGGGCAAGCCGGCGCTGCCTGACTTCGAAGAAATTTTTGGCATGACCACTCGACCGATCCGTTCCCAATACGAAGACTTCATGCGTCATGTGGCAACGCAAGGCGTGTTCAAGGCCGACCGCACCGGCACCGGCACCCGAAGCGTGTTTGGCTACCAGATGCGCTTTGACCTGAGCGAAGGCTTTCCGCTGGTGACCACCAAGAAGGTCCACCTCAAATCCGTCGTGCATGAGCTGCTGTGGTTTCTGCAGGGATCGAGCGACAATAACTGGCTCAAGGAACGCGGCGTCAGCATCTGGGACGAATGGGCGCGCGAGGACGGCAGCCTGGGCCCGGTCTATGGCGTGCAGTGGCGCAGCTGGCCCACGCCCGACGGCGGACACATCGACCAGATCGCCGAAGTCATCAGGACGCTGAAGGCCAACCCGGATTCGCGCCGCATCATCGTGAGCGCCTGGAACGTGGCAGACCTGTCCAAAATGGCGCTGATGCCCTGCCACGCTTTCTTTCAGTTTTACGTCGCGCCGGCCATCGCGGTCGGTGGCAAAGGCAAACTCAGCTGCCAGCTTTACCAGCGCAGCGCCGACATTTTTCTGGGTGTGCCCTTCAACATCGCCAGCTATGCCCTGCTCACGCACATGGTGGCGCAGCAATGCGGCCTGGACGTGGGCGACTTCATCTGGACCGGGGGCGACTGCCACATCTACAGCAACCACCAGGAGCAGGTCGCGCTGCAGTTGAGCCGGACACCTTTTCCCTACCCGACCCTGCACATCAAGCGCAAGCCTGACTCGATCTTCGACTACCAGTTCGAGGACTTCGAGTTTCTGGATTACCAGCACCATCCGGCCATCAAGGCGCCGGTGGCGGTGTAATGACCGCTCAGGGGGAGCCCGTGCCACACACCATACCGCGGATCAACATGATCTTTGCCCGCTCAGCCAATGGCGTGATCGGCAACCACAATGCCATGCCCTGGCATCTGCCGGAAGATCTGGCGCATTTCAAGCGCCTGACCGGGGGCTGGCCCGTCATCATGGGGCGCAAGACCTGGGACTCGCTGCCGGCCAGATTCCGCCCCCTGCCAGGCCGCACCAATGTAGTCATCACGCGGCAGCCGGACTGGCACGAACCCGGAGCCGAGACCGCCGCCAGCCTGGCCGACGCACTGAAACTTTGTGCGAACTCTGAAGAAATCTGGGTCATCGGCGGTGCGCAAATCTACGCGCAGGCCGAGCCACTGGCGCAACGCATTGAGGTCACCGAAATTGCCGGAAGCTATGAGGGCGATGCCTTGGCGCCCCGACTGGGCCCGCAATGGACGCAAGCTGCGCGTGAAGATCACGTTTCTTCGACCGGACTGGCCTTCAGTTTTCTCACTTACTGCAAAAACAAGGGCTGGTGAAGCGATGCAGAGTCCTGAATTCGCGGCTCCTGGATTGCTTCAGATTTAATAGCGCCCAATAGCCGTGCTTATTCGGCCAATTCGCTAAAATATCCAGGTTTCTGGATGTCAACTGGTGGCATTTGATGATGCTGGCTCAACTGCGGGACGCGAGTCGCCCGTGACACGGGCTTTCACGGCCTCGCGCAAGCGCAGCAAATCCGCTTCGTTCAGGGTCTCCTTCTCCAGCAGCTCGGCCGCCGCGGTTTCCAGCACCTCGCGCTGCCCGGTCAGCAAGGCGACGGCCCGCTCGAATGCGGCGCCAACGATGCCGCGCACGGCGGAGTCAATCTCGCGCGCAGTCTCTTCACTGAAGCTGCGCTGCTGCCACGGCAACGCGGTCTCGCCCAGAAAGGACTGGCGTTCTTCCTCATACACCACATTGCCCAGTGTTTCGCACATGCCGTAGCGCATGGCGATGGCGCGCGCGATCGACGTGACCTTCTGCAGATCGTCCGCGGCGCCGGTGGACACCTCGCCGAACACGATGTGCTCGGCCGCGCGACCGCCGAGCAGCACCTGCATCTTGTTCTCCAGTTCCTGCCGTGTCATCAGGTAGCGGTCTTCGGTAGGCCGCTGGATGGTGTAGCCCAGGGCACCGACACCGCGCGGAATGATGGAGACCTTGTGCACGACGTCAACGTCGGGCAGCGACAGCGCCACCAGCGCATGGCCCATCTCGTGGTAGGCCACCACTGACCTCTCGTGCGGATTGAGCAGGCGGTTTTTCTTCTCCAGGCCGGCAACGATTCGCTCTACGGCGACCGTGAAATCATCGAGCGTGACTGCGTCGCCGCGGCGGCGTGTCGCAGCCAGCGCGGCCTCGTTGCACAGGTTCGCCAGGTCAGCGCCCGAAAAACCGGGCGTGAGCTCGGCGATCCGCTCCAGCGCCACGCCACTGTCGAGCTTGATCTTTCGCACATGCACCTTGAGAATGGCAATTCGCCCGACCCGGTCGGGCCGGTCAACCAGCACCTGCCGATCGAACCGCCCGGCGCGCAGCAACGCCGCATCGAGTACTTCGGGCCGGTTGGTGGCCGCCAGAAGCACCAGGCCAGAGCTGGGATCAAAACCATCCATCTCCGCCAGCAACTGGTTGAGCGTCTGCTCCTTTTCGTCGTTGCCGCCGATCCCCGGCGCGCCGCGCGCGCGGCCGAGCGAGTCGAGCTCGTCGATAAAGATGATCGCTGGTGCCTTCTGGCGCGCTTGCTCGAACAGGTCGCGCACCCTCGCAGCGCCGACGCCGACGAACATCTCCACGAACTGCGAGCCGGAAATCGAGAAGAACGGCACGCCCGCTTCGCCGGCGACCGCGCGCGCCAGCAGCGTCTTGCCGGTGCCGGGCGGGCCGACCAGCAGGATGCCGTGCGGCATGCGCCCGCCAAGGCGGCCGTAGCCCCCGGGATCCTTGAGAAAGCCAATGACTTCCTGCAACTCGGCCTTGGCTTCGTCGACCCCCGCCACGTCGGCGAAGCTCACCTTGGTGTCGGTCTCGACATAGATCTTGGCCTTGCTCTTGCCAATCGACAGAAAGCCGCCGCCCAGACCCTGCTTCCCGCCGAACCTGCGCATGGCGAACAGCCAGATGCCCACGAACACCAGCGCCGGCAGCACCCACGAAAGCAGGTCGCGCATAAAGGTGTTCTCGATCACACCGGTGTACTTGACATCGTACTGGGCGAGGTCCCGGGCCAGGGCCGGATCGACCCGCGTCGTGACGAAACCGGTCTTGCCGTCCTGCAACGCCTGCTTGAGTGTGCCCGTGATGTAGTTGTCGGTGATCGAGAGATCCGCAATCTGGCCGTCCTTGAGCAATGCCTGGAACTGGCTGTAAGGGATGGGCTCGACGGTTCGCCACTGCACGTACACGCTATGGAGGAACTGGATGGCAAAAAGGGCCAGAACGATGTACCAGAAATTGAACTGGACGCGATACTTCATGAAGCTATTCGTTTTCGGCACGTCGTCCGCCATCAGAGGCTCCCGGCCGCAGGACGGTCCTTGTCCAACAGCTTGCCCAGCAGGTCCATCGGCAGCGGGAACACAATGGTCGAGGCACGGTCGCCAGCCACCTGCGTCATGGTCTGCAGATAGCGCAATTGCATGGCTTCCGGCTGCTGCGCCAGCATCTGCGCGGCTTCGAGCAATGCGGCGGCGGCCTGCTTTTCGCCCTCCGCATGGATCACTTTGGCGCGCCGCTCACGTTCGGCTTCGGCCTGGCGAGCAATGGCGCGCACCATCGATTCGTTCAAGTCGATTTGCTTGATCTCGACGTTGGTGACCTTGATGCCCCAACCGTCAGTCTGGGCGTCAAGGCTGCGCTGGATGTCAACGTTGAGCCGCTCGCGTTCGGCCAGCATGTCATCGAGTTCATGTTTGCCGAGCACCACGCGCAAGGTGGTTTGCGCCAGCTGGTTGGTCGCCATCAGGTAATTTTCGACCTGGATGATGGCTTTCTGGGGGTCAATGACGCGAAAGAATATCACCGCGTTGACCTTGACCGAAACGTTGTCGCGCGAGATCACATCCTGCGGCTCAACGTCCATTGTCACTATGCGCAAATCGACCCGGACCATCTGCTGGATGCCTGGAACAAGCAATATCATCCCCGGCCCCTTGACCTTCCAGAAGCGGCCAAGCTGGAACACCACGCCGCGCTGGTATTCGCGCAATATGCGCATCGAACTGACGAGCAGAATCAGCAGCAGCATCACCAGCACGCCGCCCAGCCCGAAACTGAAGTTGAAGATCATGATGAAGGTCCTTTCAGGGTTGAATCGCCAATAACACCTTCGGCGCGCACTTCCAGCACCAGCCCGTGCAGCGCGACCACGCGCACCCGCTGACCTGGCGCCAACACATCGGCACTATGCACCTTCCAGCGTTCACCGTGGACCAGCGCCCAGACGATATCGTCGTCAAGAGCCAGCACTTCGCCCGTCGCGCCGATCATTTGCTCACGCCCGCTGACCACCGGGCGGCGACGTGCGCGCAAGGCCATGCCGCCACCGAGCAAGACCAGCGCCGCAGAGCCGGCTGCCAGTCCAAAAATCAGCGGCAGCGGCACGCCGAAGCCTGGAATATCACGGTCGAACAACAGCAGGCCGCCGGCAATGAAAGCGATGACACCGCCGACGCCAAGCACGCCGAAGGATGGTGTCAGGAGTTCGGCCACAAGCAATGCCATGCCAAGCAGTATCAGCGCCAGCCCCGCATAATTGACCGGCAGCATCTGCAGCGCAAACAGCGCCAGCAACAGGCAGATGGCACCGGTCACGCCTGCCACGCCGATCCCCGGCGATGCGAACTCGAACATCAGCCCATAAATGCCGATCATCATCAGGATCAAGGCGAAGCCCGGGTTGGTGATCACCGACAACAGGCTTTGCCGCCAGTCTGGCGGCAAAGCCTCGAAGGCAAGGCCGCGCGTGGCCAGCTTGACGTCGGCGGCCTGCAACCGAACCGTGCGCCCGTCGATCTGCGCCAGCAGATCGGGCACATCCCTGGCAACCAGGTCGATCACGTGGTCGCGCAGCGCCTCACTGGCGGTCAGACTGGCCGCCTCACGCACCGCTCGCTCCGCCCATTCGGCGTTGCGCCCGCGCTGCTGCGCCAGACCACGAATGAAGGCCGACGCATCATTGACCTGCTTGGCCGTCATGGCGTCGGCTGGCGCGGCCGCTGGCGTGCCGGGTTTCGATTCGTCCGCCTTTGGCTGGTCCGGCTTGGCCTCTCTGCCGCCACCGCCTGGCAAGCCGATGGGAACCGGTGTGGCCGCGCCCAGCGTCGTGGCCGGCGCCATGGCGGCGATGTGCGCCGCGTACAGGATGTAGGTGCCGGCGCTGGCTGCGCGGGCGCCCTCGGGGCTGACGTACACCGCTACCGGCACCGGGGACGCCAGGATGGCCTGGACGATCTGTCGCATCGAGGCATCCAGCCCACCCGGCGTATCAAGCGAGATCACGACCAGCGGGGCCTGCGCCTGCCTTGCCTTGGCAATACCGCGCACGAGGTAGTCAGCGCTGGCGGGACCAATTGCTTCGTGGACCTCGAGAACAAGCACCGGCGCGGCATGGCCCGCGAGCGCGGCCAGGCCCAGAAACGTCGCTACGGTCAATGCGCGCGCCCAGGCGGCAAACCGTCGTCTTTTTGGCAAAGGTTGATGCATCATGATGGAATAAAGCATAAGCGTTGACTTCCAGCACGGCCACAGGCAAAAAATTGGGCACACAAGCCCCGAAGACATTGCCCGGCACGAGGCTTGGTGCCTCGGCCAGCATAACCGAGCCGGTGACGGCAGGCAACCCGGGCCCGAACGCAATGAGTACCTGTTCGGCGGTGTAACCTCGCCCCTGCCGGGCAAGGCATTGCCGCAGCTGCGAAAAGGCCGGTTTGCGGCGAGTGGCGTCAAAGGGATAATGCGGTGATTTCCGGGGCCCGCCGTTGGTGCGCGCTTCGGGGAAATACACCCCCATATCAAGGTTCATACCATTCATGAAACTCGCCACCTGGAATGTCAACTCCCTGAGCGTGCGGCTGCCGCAGGTGCTGGATTGGCTGGCCGCCAACGCCGTCGATGTCCTGTGCCTGCAGGAGCTCAAGCTGAGTGAGGACAAGTTTCCCCTGAAGGAACTCGCGGCCGCGGGCTACCACAGCGCGGTGTTTGGCCAGAAAACCTACAACGGCGTCGCCATCCTGAGCCGCACGCCGACGCACGACATCGTGAAAAACATACCCGGCTTCAGCGACGAACAGTCACGCGTCATCGCGACCACACTTGACACGCCAGCAGGCCGGTTGCGCGTCGTCAACGGCTATTTCGTCAACGGCCAGGCGCCGGACAGCGAGAAGTTTGCCTACAAGATGAAGTGGCTGGACGGCCTGCGCAACTGGCTGCAGGGCGAGCTGCGGGTGCATCCGAATCTGGTGCTGCTGGGCGACTTCAACATCACCGCGGATGATCGCGACAGCTATGACCCGGAAGGCCTGCGCGAAACCATTCACCACACCACCGAGGAACGCCGGCATTTTCAGGCGCTGATTGACCTGGGCTTGACGGATTCCTTCCGGATGTTTGAGCAGCCCGAGAAAAGCTACTCCTGGTGGGACTACCGGGAGTTTGCCTTCCGGCGCAACCGCGGGCTGCGGATTGACCACATCCTGGTCAGCCAGGCACTCAAACCATTGGTGCGCAGTTGCATGATTGACAAACTGCCGCGCAAGAACGAACGCCCCAGCGACCACGCGCCAGTGGTACTGGAGCTTGGTTAACTATGAAAATAATAGCTTGGTATGGCCGTTAACATTGGGCTACAGCCATTATTTATTCAAGATTTAGCTCCTGAATCTTGCGTGTGATGGTGTTGCGCCCAATCCCCAGTTTGTGAGCCGCCTCGATGCGGCGGCCGTGCGTGTTGGCGAGCGCCGCCTGGATCAGGCGGGATTCGAAACGCCGCGTCAGCACATCCCAGACATCACCGCCGCCCGCGGTCAGCAGCGCCAGTGCCTCGGCTTCGAGTCCGCTCTCCCAAGGCAGCAAAGCCTGTTCGCCCGGTTCGGTGCCGACCCGCGTACTCGCTCCAGGCGGGTGCAGGGCAGACGCTCTTTCCACCAACGCTGGCTGCTCGGTCTGGGCGGGCCCTGCTGTTCCAGCCGCCACCACGGCATTGCCCCACTGCGGCGTGGCGTCAAACACTTCCGGCGGCAGGTCCTTGGGCTCAATCACCTGCGCTGGCGCCATTACCGTGAGCCAATGACAGATATTTTCGAGCTGGCGCACATTACCGGGAAAATTGAAGTGGCTCAGCTGCTGCAGGGCGGCATCTGAAATGCGCTTGGGCTCAACCCCGAGTTGCCTGGCACTTTGCTGCAGAAAATGCCGGGCCAGCATGAACACATCCTCGCGCCGTTCACGCAGCGGCGGCAGGCGCAGCCGAATCACGTTGAGACGGTGAAACAGGTCCTCACGAAAAGCGCCGTCCTTGACGCGTTGCTCCAGGTCCTGGTGCGTGGCCGCAATTACGCGCACATTGGCCTTGACGGCACTATGGCCCCCGACACGGTAAAAATGACCGTCGCTGAGCACCCTGAGCAGTCGCGTCTGCAAATCGAACGGCATGTCGCCGATTTCATCGAGGAACAATGTGCCGCCGTCAGCCTGCTCAAAACGGCCGCGCCGCAAAGTCTGCGCACCGGTGAAGGCGCCGCGCTCATGCCCAAACAGCTCACTTTCGAGCAGGTCTTTCGGAATGGCTGCGGTGTTGATGGCAACAAACGGCCCGTTGGCGCGCGGTGAGTGCTTGTGCAACGCACGCGCCACCAGTTCCTTGCCCGAGCCCGACTCGCCGGTAATCATGACCGTCACCATGCTCTGGCTCAAGCGCCCAATGGCACGAAACACGTCCTGCATCGCGGGCGCCTGGCCCAGCATTTCCGGAGCGTCGGCCATGTGCTCTTCGGCCACCTCCTCGCGCTGGCCTTCCTTCACGGCACGGCGAATCAGCTCGACCGCCTTGGTCAAGTCGAACGGTTTGGCCAAATACTCGAACGCGCCGCCCTGAAAGGCTGACACGGCGCTGTCGAGATCGGAAAACGCCGTCATGATGATGACCGGCAGACCAGGGAGCTTTCGCTTGACCTGTTCCAGCAGTTCCAGGCCAGAGCCACCGGGCATGCGGATGTCGCTGACAAGTAGCTGCGGCGCATCCGCCTCGGCGGCGGTTTCCAGCGCGGCAAGAACTTCGCCAGGGCTGGTAAAGCTGCGTGTCGGAAGGTTCTCCCGGAGCAGGGCCTTTTCCAGCACAAACCGTATGGACTGGTCATCGTCAACAATCCAGATCGGTTTCATGTTTCTTGTCCCTTTGGCATGAGCCGTTAACTGTCAAATACCAGACTCCGCATTTCAAGGCAACGGTATGAGAAGCTTGAAATCTGTATGACCGGGCCTGCTCTCGCACTCGATCAAGCCGTGGTGTTGCTGCACGAAGGTTTGCGCCAAAGTCAGCCCCAGCCCCGAACCACCCTCTCGCCCCGTCACCAGCGGATAGAAAATCCGGTCCTTGATGGAGTCCGGCACGCCCGGCCCATTGTCAACAACATGCAATTCCAGTGCCAGGCGGTAGCGCTGTTTGCCAAAAGTGACCTGCCGTGCGATTCGCGTCCTGAAGTCGATCCGCGCGTTTCCCATCTTGATCCGCTCCGCCAGCGCCTGGGCTGCGTTGTGGACAATATTGAGCAGCGCCTGAATCAGCTGCTCGCGGTCGCCGCGGAACTCGGGAATCGAAGTATCGTAATCCCGCGTTACCTTCAGCCCCCTGGGAAACTCCGCCAGGACAAGTGAGCGCACGCGTTCGCACACCTCGTGGATATTTACATCGCCGACCCGATGTGGATGACGGTGCGGTGCCAGCAAACGGTCCACCAGGGTTTGCAGGCGGTCCGCCTCATGGATGATGACCTGTGTGTATTCGGTCAGGTTCCCGCCGATTTCCAGTTCCAGCAACTGCGCTGCGCCGCGAATGCCACCAAGGGGATTTTTGATTTCATGCGCCAGATTGCGAATCAGTTCCTTGTTGGCCTGCGCCTGATCCAGCAGGCGCTCCTCACGGTCTTGCCGGGCCTGCTGCTCAAGCGGCAGCAGTTCCACAATCGCTTCACCGGGTGTATCGGTTTGCGCCACCACCACATGCACAGGCAGGGGCTCATGGTTCAGCCGCCTGAGCCAGGCGTCATAGCGCAAAGCAGCAAACTCATTGCTCCCGGCACCCGCCAGGGCATTTGTCAGGATCAGGGGTTCGGTGAAGAAGTCTGGTAACTGCGAGCCCTCGATGGTGCGTCGGGAGATCCCCAGTGCGTCTTCCAGCGCAGCATTGGCAAATACCACCGTGCCATCGACACGCACAACCGCCACCAGGGTGGCCAGCAGGTCAAACGCGCGAAAGCGGAGCAACTCCGACGCCGGAGGCTGGGATGGGGCGGCAGGAAAGGAAGGCTTGTTCAAGCCATCCATTTTGACCGGGAAGAGCGGTCAATGGCACTCAATTCGCGGCTGGCAGGCGGGAAATCTCACGCTTGAGGCCGGCAACGTCGCTCTGGCTGCGCGTGATGCTGTCCTTGAGTTCAGCCACACGGTCCAGATAGCGCTGGTAGTTGCGCCCTTCGATACCCTGCTTTTCGGGTTCACCGTTGTTGTACTCTTTTTGCTGCTCGGCCAGCTTGGCCTCGGCTTTTTTCAGCTCGGTCTCAAGAATGACCCGCATATCGCTGTCACGCGCCCGCTGCTCCGGGCCGCCGTCGGTGCGCTGGCCGCCCGAGGCGGTTGCCGCCGCAACCCGCACGGGAGCCTTGGCCGCGGGCTTTCCCTGTATCACCGTGACATTTCCACCGGCCAGCAGCTTGCAATTTCGGCTCTGGGCGTCCTTGGCGTTGTTGGTGTATTCGATAGCGCCGCTCCCGCCCGGGGCAGCGCAGCGATAAATCTGCTGTGCCCAAACCGGGTTTCCGCCAATGGCAAGCAGCAAAGGCAATAGAGGCAGCAATAAGGTGGATTTCATGGGTGGGCTCCCGATGCCGGCAAAGGCGAGAGGATAGTCCATTAGTATGCTGCAAAGCGTCAAAAAAACAAAATCTGCCGGCTATCGCCCCTAAAGCCACAAAAAAAGGACGGTAAAAACCGTCCTTTTCTGACCACAAACCGAAAAATCACAGCGAATAGTACATCTCGAACTCGATCGGATGCGTGGCTTGGCGCAAACGCGTCACCTCACCCATCTTCAGGTCAATGTAGGCATCCAGCATACTGTCGGTGAACACGCCGCCCTTGGTCAAAAAGCCGCGGCCTGCATCCAGTGCGTCCAGTGCCTGGTCCAGACTATGGCACACGGTGGGCACTTTCGCATCTTCCTCGGGCGGCAGATGGTAAAGGTCCTTGCTGGCTGCTTCGCCAGGATGGATCTTGTTCTCCACGCCGTCGAGACCGGCCATCATGAGCGCTGCGAAACCGAGGTAGGGGTTCATCAGCGGATCGGGGAAACGCGCTTCAATGCGGCGGCCCTTGGGATTGGCCACGTAAGGAATGCGAATCGATGCCGAGCGGTTTTTCGCCGAATAAGCGAGCTTGACCGGCGCTTCGTAGCCTGGAACCAGGCGCTTGTAGCTGTTGGTGCCGGGGTTGGTGATGGCGTTGAGCGCACGGGCATGCTTGATGATGCCGCCGACGTAGTAAAGGGCAAAATCGGACAAACCGGCATAGCCGTCTCCGGCAAACAGGTTCTTGCCATCTTTCCAGATCGACTGGTGCACATGCATTCCCGAACCGTTGTCGCCAACGATGGGCTTGGGCATGAAGGTGGCGGTCTTGCCATAGGCATTGGCGACGTTATGCACAACATATTTGAGGACCTGGGTCCAGTCGGCACGCTCAACCAGCGTGCTGAACTTGGTGCCCAACTCATTCTGGCCCGCGCCTGCCACTTCATGGTGAAACACTTCGACGGGGATGCCCAATGATTCCAGGATCAGGGACATTTCGGCGCGCATGTCCTGCGTGCTGTCAACCGGCGGCACCGGGAAGTATCCCCCCTTGACGGTAGGACGGTGGCCGCGGTTGCCGCCGTCGAGCTTTTTGCCAGAATTCCAGGGCGCTTCATATTCCTCGATCTTGAAGAAGGTGCCTGACATGTCGGTGTTCCAGCGCACGTCGTCGAAAATGAAAAACTCTGGCTCGGGCCCGAAGAAAGCCGTATCGCCCAGGCCGGATGCCTTGAGATAGGCTTCGGCGCGCCTGGCAATCGAGCGCGGGTCACGGTCATAGGCCTTGCCGTCGCTCGGCTCCACCACGTCGCAGCTCATGAACAACGTGGTTTCTTCAAAAAATGGGTCGATGTTGGCGGTATTGGGGTCAGGCATGAGTTGCATGTCGGATGCTTCAATACCCTTCCAGCCAGCCACCGACGAACCGTCAAACGCGTGCCCCGCGCTGAACTTGTCTTCGTCAAAGTGCGACACCGGTACGGTCACGTGCTGCTCTTTGCCACGGGTGTCGGTGAAGCGGAAGTCAACAAACTTGACCTCGTTCTCCTTGACCATTTTCATGACGTCTGCGACGGTCTTTGCCATCAGAATCTCCTGTAGCTGGATGGGTTGGTTGAAAAATTGTCTTCGGGCCTGGTGAACGCACTTTCTGTGCCAAAACCGCTGACCATCCGGTTTTTCCTCAAAGTCTGGATTGTGCCGCTCTCTGAGCGTTTATCAGGGTTTTCACGTTTTTAAAGCCAAAAAGCATGGGTGCGGTATGCACCATAAAAGGGAAAATAGTAATGCACTATTATGGTGCATTACCTAACGCACCAACTCAGGGCCTAATTTGAGGTCAAACCGGTGCAACCCGGCCAACAAAGCCGGGT
>JAHFQQ010000373.1 GCA_023259235.1 Polaromonas sp.
ACCAACTCGTGTAATCTCGCTCATGGGACTTCTCCTTCCAAAGGTTTCAGATTGACTTCCAAATCCAATCTTGGCACTTGATGCCGTTACCAGGAAGCGGGAAGTCCCTTCGTATTCGTAGCAAGGGCGTACATAGCTATTGTTTTTATAGTAATTGGCAATCGAGGCAAGGTTGCGAAGGTGTTTTCATGGCTGTGAAAGAAAAGATCAATCATGACAATTGAACTCAAGGCCGTTATTGCCATCCATGGCGGCGCCGGTACCATCAGCCGCAACCGCGCAGGCAGCGCGGCGCAGGAAGCGGTTTACCATGAGGCGCTCAGTGGCATCTTGCGTTCGGCTCAGCAAATTCTGGCAGACGGCGGCAGTGCCCTGGATGCGGTCAGCCTGGCGGTTGATCTGCTGGAAGACTGCCCGCTTTTTAACGCCGGCTACGGTGCTGTCTTCACCCACGAGGGAACGCACGAACTCGACGCCGCCATCATGGACGGAGCAACCTTGCGCGCCGGTGCCGTGGCGTGTGTGAGCCGGGTGCGTCGGCCCCTGCGTGCGGCGCGTGCCGTCATGGAGCGCAGCGAGCATGTGCTGTTGGTGGCAGCAGGCGCTGAGGCCTTTGCACAAGCCTGCGGCCTGGAGTTGGTTGACCCCGCATTTTTCTCTACCGAAGCGCGGCGCACACAACTGCAACACGTCCTCTCCACGGACAAAAGCATGATGGATCATGACGGCGCCGCCTTGGTTTTTCTTGCGTCAAACACCTTGTCAGCGCCGCTGATTGAGAGCTTCAAGCTGGGTACCGTTGGCGCAGTTGCCCTTGATAGCCATGGCAACCTGGCCGCTGCAACCTCAACCGGCGGCATGACCAACAAGCGTTGCGGTCGAGTAGGTGATTCAGCCCTGATCGGCGCTGGAACGTATGCGGACAACCGCACAGCCGCCGTTTCTTGCACCGGCACCGGAGAGATGTTCATCCGTGGTGTGGTCGCCTATGACATTTGCGCCCGCATGGCCTATGGCGGTCAGACGCTCGATGCCGCCACGCACGAAGTGGTCATGAAAACCTTGCCCGCCCTTGGAGGCCGAGGTGGCTTGATTGCGGTTGATGCACAGGGCAACCTGAGCTTTCCGTTCAATACCGGGGGCATGTACCGCGGCCATGCCCGCGTTGGAGAAACGCCGCATACCGCTATTTTTGTTGAGGGTCGCGCTTGAATCAGATGATCAACTGCGGTCACCCGAGGACTTGTTGGTCAGTTATTACCGCGCAACGATGATTGTTCGGCGAATGCTTTCAATGGTCTGAAATCAGCCATTGCCGCCATTAGCTTTTGGAAGGCATCAGACAGCAGTGCAGCGCAAGCCGACATTCATTACACCAAGCTACTGAGCGCATCCAATGGACTTGCGGTGCCGCCCGCCGCCACCTTGAGCACATGGGTGTAAATCATCGTGGTGCTCACATCCGAGTGCCCCAGCAATTCCTGCACCGTGCGGATGTCGGTGCCAGCCTGTAGCAAATGTGTGGCAAATGAATGGCGCAAGGTATGCGGTGTCGCCAGTTTCAAAATCAATGCGGCCTGCACCGCTTGCTTGAATGCGCGTTGAAAAGTCTGGTCATAGGCGTGATGTCTGCGCACCGTCTTGCTGCGGGGGTCCGTCGAAACGGTGGCCTGCGCAAACACCCAGTGCCAGCTCCAAGTCTGACCCGCCTTGGGGTATTTGGCATCAATGGCATGTGGCATTTCTACGCCCGGCAACTGTGCGGCACGGTCTTGTGCCCACAGTGCGTGGCTTCGGGAGAACTGGTCTTTGAGCGCTGGCGCCAAGCTCTGGGGCAACATCACCACCCGGTCTTTGCCGCCCTTGCCATCACGCACGATGGTCACCTTGCGGTCAAAGTCAACGTCTTTCACCCGCAGGCGCAAGCCCTCCATCAAGCGCATGCCGCAGCCGTAGAGTAGCGATGCCAGCACCTTGTGTTGCCCGTCCAGCTTGCCCGGAAC
>JAHFQQ010000214.1 GCA_023259235.1 Polaromonas sp.
GCCAAGCCCCTTGTTCAGGTTGTCCCGGCTCACGGCTGCAAGTTCGTCGATCAGCACCACGCTATCACGCGGGTAGAACTTTCCTTCATGGGTCGCGCCGGGTGACTTGCCCATGATAAAGGTGCAGCTTGGCGCTGCGCTGCCGAAGTCATGCGCTAGCCAGTAGTCCCAGCCCTGCCACGTCGGTGGAAGTGCTTTCCACGGGTCAACGGCGTTGCGGCCTTCGTCCAGCACAGCCGCGAAGTAAGCGCCACGATTGACGGCCCAGTCACCTGTCAGCCAGGCGCGAAGCAACTCAGGATCACTCGGGCAAGCTGATTCGAGTTGATCCCGGTATTGTTCCCTGTCAATGAATTGATTTCCGTCAAAAGTCGATGGCGCATAAACCCAGGTGCGCTTGGATTTTTCCTCATGGAACGACTTCCACGGCCCGGCCTGAAAGACATAGCGCTTAGCGATCCAGTGATGACCGGCCCCGCCCGGGTTTGCTGCCATCACCACGCGAACAGGAACGTCCTTCGGGCCGCGCAGATTTGATCTGAGAATATCCAGCAGGTCAGGGCTTTGGAACTGCCCGATTTCATCCGCCATCAGTAGGGTGAACGACCGGCCTTGATATTTTTGGTAATCGCCCGGTGTCTCCAATTGCCCCAGCTCGATATAGCCGCCATTGGGCATTTTCCAGACATGCTCTGTGCCGTTATAGCGCGCAGCTTGACCGTACACCAGGCCGAACAGGTCGCGGGTGACAAGCTCGAAGTCGCGCAGGCCAGCATAGGTTTTGCGCAGATACAGCACGCGGGCATGTTCGCCATACTGTTCGCAGGCCCGAAGCGCCAGCAGTGCCAGGCCGTAGCTCTTGCCCCCGCCACGCCCGCCCCCGGCGAACACGTCCAGCTCTTCAGGAACGCTCAATAGTTTTTGCTGGAACGGATTTAGTTCTATCGTCTGCATTGTCGATCACCATGAAGTCGCTTAGCGGCTGTGCGCCGGGGATTGTGAAGTTGATGCTCACGCGATTGGCTTGGCCTTCCTGCTGCCCCTCTTGATACCCGTGGCGCGCTTTCAGCAGGAACATGGCAGCAACAATGTTGCCCTTTGCCGCTGCGTCAAACAGGCCAGCGTGCAGCGTCTGACGCTCTTTTTCCCGCCCGTGGGCGAACGCCTGCGCTAGCAAAGGGTCTTCATCAAGCCAGCGGTTAAAAACGTCCTGGGACGTGCCCAGGGCCATCGCGCAGCCTATCTTGCTTGCGCCGGTTGCGGCGGCTTCGCGAACGACCTCCACAGCGTCCGGTGGTGCTTGTTTTCGTGGACGGCCTGCTTGCAGCTTTAGTTCGGTGGGAGTCACCCGCCCCGGTGTTTTTGGTCGCGCTCGTGTCATAGCTTTCCTTTGAAACTAGGGGCAGGTGTGAACTGCCCCTGTGGGCTTTCAGGCCGTCGAGCCGGTGGGCTTGCCCGATGCGTTGGCAGCCGCAAGTGAAGCCGCCGATTGCATGAACGCGGTCACGACCGCCTGCACTTCGTCGAGTTCGTCTGTTTTCGACGGCGCGACAGCTTCAAGGAAGGCCTCTTTGATTTGAGCCTGCCTTTGCGCGGTCAACCCGCTCAGGATTGCCGGGGCTTCGGTCAGAGCAGCCACGGTCGCGCCATCGTGAGCCTTCATCGCGGTGTTCAGCAGGTTGGCTTGCTGTTCGCCGGACATGCCGCGCCACAAGCCACGGAATTCCTGCGCGTGCTGGTCCGGAATCAATGCCGCCTTGTCAATCCGCGTTGAAGCAGCTTTTTCCTTGAAGGTCGCAATCAACGGCATGATCTCAGCGCTGGCCTTAGCCACCAGGTCGCGCAGGCGTGATTTCTCATTGTTGACCAGAATGTCGTGCGCCAGGGCTGACTTCATCGGGTCCGGATTTTCCACCATGGCCAGCAGATTCGTTCCTTCGGTTTCCAGGCGGTTTAGCCAGGGCGTGACTTTGTCGCTCAGGCCGGGCACGTCCGGCAGGCGTGATTTCAAGGCCCGAAGGCTCAAAAGTTGATATGAATGGGACATGTGTTTTCCTTCAAATGCTCGCCGGGAATTGAACCGATTCATCGGCGGCGTCCGATAAAACGGGTTTGGAAATAGGTTCGACTGTCAGGCCCGGGATGCTGGCCACCAGTTCATTGATGGTGTCGTCGTCGGTGAACAACGATGCTGGCGACAGCTCGGGGGAACTGATTAGCCACCAGCGGCGGTTTTCAATTGGCATGAGGTGCGCTCGTTTTCGGCAGCCAGGCCAATGAGTCAGCCAGGTCGTGAAACTCTGCCAGCACGCAATCGTTTTTCCTGAAAATGATCCATGGCTGGCCAGCGCGCAGCGCCCGGCGATCAAAAAACACTCCAAGGCGCAACTTTTTCGCGGTGGTAAGGAGTTGGGCTTCAAGTTCTTCGGTGGTCATGATTTGCCTTTCTGGGTTTCGATAAAGTGCGCCAGCAGATCAGCCTGCAAGTGCGCGGGCGTATCGAGCACGTCCCGGCGCATCTCCTGCCGGGCGGCTGCGCTGTCGTTGAACTGGTCACAGCGGCGCATCGCGGCAACGATCAGCCGGGCGGTCAGCCTTTGGGCTTCTAGCAGGCGATCCACCAGAACGGCCTTGTTGCCCCGGATCAGGTCGCGCAGCTCTTGGGTAAGGCGGCTGGCCGGCGCTACGGACAGGCCACCGTCTGGGGCCAGCGACACATTCAGGCCAGCATCTCGCAGCGCGTCGAAAATGGTTTGAACGGGTAACGCAGACATTTAGAAAACCTCCGAATCAGCAGCCAGCGAAGACGAAGATTCCAGGCTCTGAAAATCAACTTGGCCGTCAACTTGTCCAACTTGTCCAACGTCTGAAGGTTGGACAAGTTGGACAACATGCTCGGACAAGTTGAAATTTGGCGGTAATTCCCAGTACCAGGAAAGGCCACTTTTCCGCTTCTTGACCCCGAGACAATCTGCCGCTCTTCGCAGGGTGCGCCAGGCAATGCCAGCCTGTTTGGCTTCGGTTTCGACAAGCTTGGAAGGCGTCGGGCCATCCTTCAAAACCTCGATCAGGAACTCTTCAGCCGAATCCTTCGCGTTGGTGTCGCCAGCGTCCTGCCCTTCGTCGGTATCAGCCGGGTCCGTCAGCAGCTCGCGGGCGTTGCCCTCCACGGCCCTGCCCCAGGCAATGCGTGCGGCCTCAATGCCGGGGAAGGCGTCCACCTCGATCTGTTCCATGCAGTACTCAAACCCGCCATCATCCGGCCCGATGTTGGACTTGCTGCGCGCCAGAATGCGGGTGTCTTTCCCATCCTCGCCTTTGACCTTTGCGGCCACCAGCACCACGCGGGCCACAGCGGTAAACGCTACGGAACCGATCACACGCTGTGAAGGGTCAGACCCTTGCCCACCCTTGGAAAAGTGCGTAATGCCCAGCAGCGCGCAGTCACAGGCGGCTGCCAGCTCCACCAGCGGCTGCATCGCCCGCCGAACTTCCGTGTTTTTGTGAGAGTCGCCAGTCACGACGTTCACGACGGGATCAACGACCAATAGCTTGATGCCGCCGATTTTTTCCACGGCGGCCAGCAGTTGGCCCATGTCGGTCGCCGGGTCAAAGGGTTCTACCTCGCCACCAATCCGCGAACCACTGATAAAAAAGCAGCGTGAGCGATCAGCACCAGCGGCCAGCAGGCGCGGCAGCAGCGTGTCAGCCGCATCGTCTTCACCAGACCAGATCAGCACGTTCCCGGCCTCGCAGCGGCTGCCGTCAGGCCAGCGCCCGCCGATGGCGACCGTGGCGGCCAAGCCCATGGCGATGGTGGTCTTCCCCTGCCCAGGCGCGCCAGCCAGGATATGCAGCTTGCCCAGCGCCAGCCAGTCAGGCCAAAGCCAGCGCACCGGCTCAGGCGTCAGATCACTGCCGCACGTCAACACCACGCCGTCGGGGGCAGTGTCGTGCAGGTCATTGGCGAAATAATCATCAGCGCTCAGTTTGCGCAGGGGCGGCTGATACCGTTTCGCGGCTTGGTCAACCTCATTCAGGATTTTTGAGTCAAGCATGGGTCTTCCTTGTTTGGTCGCGCAGCAGACCGATGCGCCCGGCGGCTGTCAGCAGGCGGTCAACGTCCTGCTGGCTCAGTGCCACTTCATGAAAATAATTCGCAAGTGCGACCGCCACCAGCCGGGTTTCATCGGCCAGCAGTTCGAGCGCCTGCCCGGCGGTCAGCAGGTTCGCTATCTTTCTGGGGGTGCTAGCAGGCTTGTCTCGCGGTGCAAACAGGTCGTGGAGCTCAAGCCCCATTGCGGCCACGATTTCAGCAGCGCCACAGCCAGCGAAACAGTGCAGCAGCACAGCGCCTTCGGGTGTCTCGCGAACGCTCAGGCTAGGGCCTTTATCGGCGTGCGCCGGGCAGAGTCCGCTGTACTGCCCAGGCTGACGCTGGCGCGGCTTGTCAATGCGGCCCAGGACGTTGTCAATCGGGGTCATGACTTGATCCCCGTGACTTTTTCGAGAAAGCCTTCCAGGTCTCGAAGGTCAACGAAAACGCGAGACATACTCCAACGGGAAACGATATAAACCGTCTCTCCCGTGGTCATGAAAACGCGCTGTGCTGTATGACCTGCCAGCGCGAATTTCGCTTTCAGAATTGCAAAGTTGTTGCCTGTTTTCTGTGCAGGTGCTAGACTGGCTGCGTTTGTGTTTTGATCTGCACTCTGCCCGCCTGCCAGCGGGCATTGTGCTGTCTGGGCGGTCATTTCGCAGCCCTCCACGCTTGCAGCCAGCGGTGCGGCGAAGAGCACCAGACACGCAAGGCCAGCGCCATCAATGCGGCCTTCATGCCGCTGCACCTTGCGTGCGTGAATTCAAAAACGCCTCAAGGTCGCTTTGCCGATAGCGCACCAGGCGGCCTACTTTGACGTAGGGCAGCGGATAGCGTTTGGTTGACCGCCACACTCCAAGCGTGCCGGGCTTTAAGTCGAGAATCTGCGCGGCCTCAGCCTCCGTTCGCAGTTGGTTGTCGGTTGCCATAGAAACCCTTTCATGTTGCCCCGTAACGCGCCGTGCGTTTTGGTATGAAAAGGAGTTTCTTGTTTATGGCCCGTGCAAACCAGACATATCAGATGCCAGTTTTTGGGTGGCTGTTATGCCCTTGCATGTATGCCCGAATCGAGCCACGGGGGTCTTGATAGATGCCTGCAGCTTCAAAAACACACCGGCAAAGCGCTGCAAATTTACTGTGCTCAGATTTAGATACTCTGATGCCTGCCTTATCAGCCGCGGCGGCGATGCCGCTCACCAGCAGCGCATGAGAAACGCCTCCCCTGCCTTGCTTCGGTAGCTGCGCGATGTGGGTTTGAAGCACGCAAGAAAACTTCGCCAGATCGAGCGCCAGTTGCTCCGTTTTGTCCGGGTCGCCTAACGCTTGATTCCCGATTAATTGAAGCTCCGCCCTTGCGCTCAATGGTGCTTGCGTGAGTGCGGTCGATAGCGCTGCAGTCAACGATTGAATTCTCTCAAGAACCGCCAATGAGTCGCCGGGTGTTGGCTCGTTTCGGGCGTGCCGCTCAATCTGCCGCGCGGCCTTCGTGAGCCCCTGCAAATTTTCGATTGCTTCATTGTCAAGCCACACACGCAAAGTGTTGCGTGTGGCCTCGGTGAAGGTGAATGGTTGCGCCCAGCCGCCGGGATTACCACGCAGTTCCAGCCCCTTGAGTAACTTACTCACTTTGCGCCACCTAAAAATGCGGCGGTTGCCCGCTCCATCGCTTCGCGCACCGGGTCAGCATCGGCAATGCGCTGATAGACGGCAGCGGCCTGCATGGATTTATGGCCCAGTGCGGACATGTTGATAGCCGTACTTGCGCCCGTTCGGACAAGCCAGGAGCCCATTGTTCGACGCAGATCATGGATGCGCAGATCAGTTAATCCTGAGCGTCT
>JAHFQQ010000005.1 GCA_023259235.1 Polaromonas sp.
GATGGCCGATCCGGTTTCCACCTGGGTCCAGGAAATGCGCGAGTTGACACCCCGGGCCATGCCGCGTTTGGTGACGAAGTTGTAGATGCCGCCGACGCCGTTTTCGTCGCCCGCGTACCAGTTTTGCACGGTGGAATATTTGATATCGGCGTTATCCAGCGCCACTAGCTCCACGACTGCGGCGTGCAACTGATTGGTGTCAAACTTGGGTGCCGTGCAGCCTTCCAGGTACGACACGCTGGCGCCCTCTTCCGCCACGATCAGGGTACGCTCGAACTGGCCGGTTTCTTCGGTGTTGATGCGAAAGTAGGTGGACAGCTCCATCGGGCACTTGACGCCCTTGGGGATGAAGCAGAACGAGCCATCGGTGAAAACCGCCGAATTGAGCGCCGCGTAATAGTTGTCGCCCGCCGGCACCACGCTGCCAAGGTACTTTTTCACCAGATCCGGGTGGTTTTTTACGGCTTCGGACATGGAGCCGAAAATGATGCCAACCTCAGCCAGCTTGGCCTTGTAGGTGGTGGCCACCGAGACGCTGTCGAAGATGACATCGACCGCCACGCCCGCCAGTGCCGCGCGTTCGTGCATCGGCACGCCCAGCTTTTCAAAGGTGCGCAGCAACTCCGGATCGACCTCGTCCATGCTCTTGAGCTTGGCCTTGGGCTTGGGGGACGCGTAGTAGCTGATCGCCTGAAAGTCGATTTTCGGATACTTGACATTGGCCCATTCGGGCTCCGTCATGGTCAGCCAGTGGCGAAATGCCTTGAGCCGGAATTCGAGCAGCCATTCCGGTTCGTTTTTCTTCGACGAAATCATCCGGATGGTGTCTTCGCTGAGACCCTTGGCCGCGACATCCGATTCAATGTCGGTGACAAAACCGTGCTTGTAAGGCTGGTTGACGAGGTTTTGCAGAACGGCGCTCATGCAGCGACCCCTTTGCCATCGCCGGCCTTCAGGCTGAAGCTTTCGCCACAGCCGCAGGTATTGCCAACGTTCGGATTGTTGAACTGGAAGCTCTGTTTGAGACCCTCGGTGACGAAATCAAGGCATGCGCCTTCCAGCGTGGTCAGGTTTTGCGGGGAGATCAGCAGCGTTGCGCCGTGGTTTTCAAAGCGTTGTTCATCGCCGCGCTGCTCGTCGGCCAGTTCGTAGGTATAGGCATAGCCTGAGCAGCCTACATTCTTGACGCCGACGCGCAACCCGAGGCCTTTGCCGCGCTTGGCAATTTGTGAGCTAATCTGCTTGGCAGCTGCTTCTGTCAATGTGATATTGGTCATGCTCTAAATCCCATAGATGTATTGTGAGTATATCTTATAGATCGGGCGAAATTTGTCAACGGCCGGAACCATGCCGGCTCCGGCAGGTTGCGCAGGCCAGGGACTCGCTAAAATTCATGGCGTGTCCCCGAGCGTTCAGCGCCGTTATCCAAAATGAAATTGCCCGGAGGGAATCTCCCAGGTGGGGGCTGAAGATCCCGCTGGCGCCCGGCTTTTCGGTTCGGCATCCGCACTCTTATCGTATGGGCGGTACGTGATGGACTTCCAGGCCACCGGCCTTTTCAACCTTCAGCATTCTTAGCCTGATCATTTCAATGGCATGGGCCGGCTCAAGCCCTTTGGGGCAGACCTCGGAGCAGTTCATGATGGTCCGGCAGCGGAACAGGCGATAGGCATCGTTCAAGTCGTCGAGCCGCTCTTGCGTCGCCCGGTCGCGGCTGTCAGCGATGAACCGGTAGGCTTGAATCAATCCGGCCGGCCCGACGAACTTGTCCGGATTCCACCAGAACGACGGGCATTGGCTGCTGCAGCAGGCGCACAGGATGCACTCATAGGAACCATTCAGCTTGTCGCGTTCGGCGGGCGACTGCAGACGTTCTTTTTCAGGGGGAGGCTTCGCATTGACGAGATACGGGGATATCGAGTGGTACTGCCTGAAGAAGTTGGTCATGTCGACCACCAGATCGCGAATGATCGGAAAGCTCGGCAATGGGCGCAGAACCACGGGCTCTTTCAGGTCGCGCAGGCGCGTGATGCAGGGCAGGCCATTTCGGCCGTTGATGTTCATTGCATCGGAGCCGCAGATGCCTTCGCGGCAGGACTTTCGCAGTGTCAGCGTGTTGTCCTGCGCCTTTAGCCGGATCAGCACATCAAGCAGCATCTGATCAGTCTGGACGAGTTCGATCTCGTAGTCCTGCATGTAGGGCTTGCTGTCTTGCTCGGGGTTATAGCGTGAAATGGAAAATTTCATGGACTGCTCCGGTCATTGCCTGTGGCGCGGCAAGGCTGCATCAGATCCGCGCCCGAAAAAGTATCCAGAGTACCCAGGCGGCGATGCCCAGGAGCACCATGGCCACGGCACCGAGCAGGAATCGGCGCACGCCAGCGGGGCGGGCATAGTCGAACAACACATCGCGCAGGCCGACCCACATGTGCGACAGCAGCGCGGTAAAGAAGACGAAGACGGCGATGCTGATGGCCGGCTGTCCAATCCAGGCACTCCACTGCGCGTAGGAATGCCTCGGATGAAATGACAGAAATCCAGGCACCAGCAAGATGAAGACCAGCATGTAAAGGGCGCTCGCGCGCTGCACCAGCCACGCCGTCAATCCGCTAGCGTCAGATTTCACAGCCAGAGCCCCCCTACCAGCAGGGCGATCACCATACCGCCCAGATTCACCGCCCAGGCACTGCGGCGCGCGGTGCCCAAAGTTGAACCCACGCTGATGTCGGTCAGCAAATGCCGCACCCCCGCCAGCATGTGGTGCGCCAGTGCCCAAACCAGCACCAATGCTGCGCTTTTAAAAGCCCAGGAATGGACCCAGGCCATGGCCTGGGCAAAACCCTGCTCGTTGCGCAGTGAAATATCCAGCAGGTAAACGGCGATGGGAGCGCTGACCGCCAGCAGCACCCCCGTCATCCGGTGTCCAATGGAAGTCAGTGCGCCTACAGGCATCTGGATCTGCATCAGGTTAAGGAAAACGGGGCGAGCCCGAGGTCGAGGCAAGTCAGCCATGTTCAATGCCTTTCACTACACAATCGAAACGCTGGCGGCAAGGAAAGATTCTTTCCGCAGAGGCAGCGCGCATCGGTCCAATCGCGATCGGTGCGACACCAAAGACGTTCAATGCCAGGGAGAACGGACGCACGCGAAACCTTATGAACCTGCTTCCTCGCCCGTGCCTTGAGACCACTCAGGTGTCGCCGCTACTGCCTCCAGGGCGATGGCCTGGCGCAGCTCGGCAAAGCGCGTTTCCGCCAGTGTTTCGAATAGCGGATCTGGTTCCCTTGGAGGGGTCGAATGTTCGATAGCACGCCAATCCTCATCGTCAAGCTGGCGCACAGCGGCCGGAAACAGCGCCAGCTCCTCGACCGCCATGTTATGCCTGAGCCGCTCTGAATAGAGCCGGATGTTGACTTCGACCAGTTCCGGCGACATTGTTTCCTGGCGCAACGCCCCCTCCAGATCGCGCAGCAGGGCAAGTCCCTGGCGCGCCAGCGTGACGTGTTGCGCCTCGATCTCCTCGGCCAGTCCGGCGGGCAGCGCATTACGATCACGCAGACGCTCCACAATACGATCTTCCAGCGGATGGTGCGTTACATCGGGAAAGCGTGTCAGGTAGTAGAGGGTATCCACCAGCAGTCCGATATTGGGCGCGTCAATGCTGACGAGCAGTGACGGCTGGCGATCGAGCAAGCGCACCAGACGTTCGAGGTTTCGATGCTCGGAATGCAGGCGGTCGATGACTCGAGGCATGACTGGGTCCGGTTCAGTCGCCGCTGTGGCTCATGGTATCGACTGCCTGCTCGCTGCCGGCGCCGCGTCGCCGGCGAACACAGCCTTGCTGAACGCCTTGAAGGCAGTCAATGGCTCGGGTGCCAGTTCCTTGCGCTTGGGGGCAATGTCACCGCTGGAGGATAGACAGAGCGGCTGGTCCATGTAATTTCCTGGTGTAGCGGCCGACGCACCGCAACGGTCACGTTGAGATCGCCTGGATTGATGTCCTGCAAATAGATCACTATACGCGCGGGCCGAACACTGGGCAAATCAAATCAAGGCAATGCCGGCAGGAAGGCCTTCGGACCTTACTGACGCGATCCAAACGCCTTTTATTTCAAAATTCACCACCAGGCCGGCCTTCAGCGACTGCTCGCGTCAGGTGTTGACATGACGTCACCATGTTCAGCTGCCCGATTCTCTGCGAGTAGTCTGTCCGGATTGCGCAGGAGCGGCGCAATCCCCACACCTACTCATAAGCCGGCCCCGCTACATTCAGGAGCCTGGAAAATGAGATTTCAAGAAGCCCGGGAGGGCTGGGGCCGGCGGTAGCCCATCGTCGTTTTCAGGCTTGGGCGGTTGGCAATTGCTATGTATTGGATAGCTTCCTGTGCCTGTATCTATTGGGCCAGGGCCACAAAATGCTTATGTTTCTGCCGCTTCCACAAGAAACCGCACGCGTTTGACGCCCTGCCATTCATCAGCGTCGAGCCGGAATGCCAGCGTGACCCGCTTGGGCAGCGGCCCGGTGTGGCCGAACCAGATGGCGTCCACCGGCTGGCCCTGGTGCCTGAGCTTGAGCGCCAGGTGCTTTTCGCCGACCAGCCGTTGCGACAGCACCTCGACCTCTTCGCTGAAGGTGGGTGCGGCAAAGCCCTGGCCCCATACTTCCTTGTGCAGCGTGTCGACCAGGTCGGCGCGCCGGTATTGCGGGGCCAGCGGGCCGTCGCTGTCCAGGCGGCGCTCAAGCGTGGCGGTGTCCAGCCATTCGCGGGCGACCTGCTGCAGCGCCTGCTCAAAGGTCTCGAAGTGTTCCTCGGCAACGGTGCAGCCGGCCGCCATGGCGTGGCCGCCAAAGCGCAGCAGCACGCCGGGGCAGCGCTTGGCCACCAGATCGAGCGCATCGCGCAGGTGAAAGCCGGGAATGGAGCGGCCTGAGCCCTTGAGTTCGTGTTCCTTGCCCGGCGCCTGGCTGGCGGCAAACACAAAGGTCGGCCGGTGCAGCCTGTCCTTGATGCGCGAGGCCACGATGCCGACCACGCCTTCGTGGAATTCCGGGTCAAAAATGGCAATGGCGGGCGGCGGTTCTTCATCCCCGTCAATCATCGCGTCGGCCGCCAGTTGGGCTTGTTCGCGCATGCCCGCTTCAATATCTCGGCGTTCCCGATTGATGCCGTCGAGCATCTGGGCCAGTTCGTCGGCGCGCGCAGCGTCGTCGGTGAGCAGGCACTCGATGCCCAGCGTCATGTCGCTCAGACGGCCCGCCGCATTGATGCGCGGACCGAGCGCAAAGCCAAAGTCGAACGTCGTTGCCAGCAGCGCACTGCGGCCAGCGGCCTTGAACAGGCTGGCAATTCCCGCTGGCAAACAGCCGGCCCGGATGCGCTTGAGCCCCTGCGCCACCAGGCGGCGGTTGTTGGCGTCCAGCTTCACGACATCGGCCACGGTTCCGAGGGCAACCAGGGGCAGCAAGGCATCCAGCCTGGGTTGATCGCCCGCATCGAACACGCCACGCTGGCGCAACTCGGCACGCAATGCCAGCAGCACATAAAACATCACGCCGACCCCGGCGATGGATTTACTCTCGAAAGTGCAATCGGGCTGATTCGGGTTGACGATCACGTCGGCGGCGGGCAGCACCACCTGCCCGTCCACGAGCGCGGGCAGGTGGTGATCGGTGACCAGCACCTGCAGGCCCAGTGCCTTGGCCCGGGCCACGCCGTCGATGCTGGCAATGCCGTTGTCCACCGTGACCAGAAGATCGGCGCCGCTGGATTTGACGCGCTCGGCAATTGGTGGGGTCAGGCCGTAGCCGTCTATCACCCGGTCGGGCACCAGGTAACTGACATGCTGCGCGCCCAGCAGCTTCAAGCCGCGCAGCGCCACGGCGCAGGCGGTGGCACCGTCACAGTCGTAGTCGGCGACCACGCAGATTTTTTTGCCGGATTCAATGGCATCGGCCAGCAGTCGGGCGGCTTCGCGGCTGCCGCGCAGGGAGGCGGGCGGCAGCAGCCTGGCCAGCGCGTCGTCGAGATCGTCCATCGAGCGGACGCCGCGCGCGGCAAAGAGTTGAGCCAGCAAGGGGTGAACGCCCGCCTGTTGCAGCGCCCAGACACTGCGCGGCGGCGCGTCACGGACTTGAATTTTCATGATGTGATGTAAAAACTTGCGTTTTACTATTAATTTTATAGCTGCTCAAGCATATTCTGTAAGGGCTCAGGCGCTAAAATGCTTGAAATTTTGGCAATCAGCCCAGGGCGGCTGGTTTCCAGGGTCAGCGCATTGCGGTCACCACACAGCGTCAGCCGTACGGTTTTGCCGGCACGCTGGAGAGCCAGCAGTTGCGCCACTTCGCCAGCATCCAGCGCGGCCCAGGCCTGGGTGTAAGCGTTCCAATCGTTGCTGAAAATCGACTCTGCCAGGCTGCGCGGCATGCTGACTTGCTCGCGCTGCCGCTGGGCGAGGGCGTCAGCGATTCTACGGGCCGGCAGGGCGCCGGTGCCGCTGATCCAGAATGAATTGACCGGCAACTGGCGCCGGGCGGCCCGCGCATCGTTGAGGGGATGCGTGTAAAGCAGCATCTGCATTTCGTTTTGCAGGCGACGCAGTGGGCGAGCGCTGCGTGAATCAGGCAGCCAGGCATCTACCGTGCTGCCCAGCACCCGGTCGAGCGAGGCGGTGGGCAGTTCGCGAAACGGCTCGCCCTCGGCCAGCCAGCGCTCGGGTGCCAGGTAGTGCAGCGTGATGCCATCGGTTTCAAAATAGGGCTGCATGGCCGCCAGCAGGGCGCGCGATTCGTCCTCTTGCAAGGCCAGCGTGGCAGGGTCGGTGAGGGTCGCGCGATCGCTGCCCATGGACCAGTGGCAAGGCGTGATCCAGGCCCAGGCCAGGCCTGCGCCGGCCTGCAACGGCACAGCGGCATCCAGGGCGGCCAGGGGAATCAGGCCATCGCGGGTTTCGGCGGCGGTCAAGCCCAGCGCCCGTGCCAGCGCCCGCTCGTGCGGTGGCGACAGCGTGCGCGCATCGCCCGCGTCGGTCAGCTCGCGTTTCATGCCGCGCAGCAGTTGGGTCAGGTTGCGCGTGCTTTCGCGCGGCAGCACGCGCGCCGTGGCCCGCCAGGCTTCGGCGCTGCAGGCGGCAAACGGAATCAGCAAGTGATGCAAGGGCGCGGTGGACATGGCCTGTATTGTCGGGGAGCCCGGGATGCCACAATCGCAGTCATGCAAATCCCCTATGAGCTGATTCTCGGCTGGCGCTACACCCGCGCTAGCCGCGCTACCCGGCGCAATGGCTTTATTTCCTTTATTTCGGGCGTGTCCATGCTGGGCATTGCACTGGGCGTGGCCGCGCTGATCATTGTGCTGAGCGTGATGAACGGCTTTCAGAAGGAAGTGCGTGATCGCATGCTGGGCGTGATTTCGCACATCGAGGTATTCGCCCCCAATGGCGCGGCCTTGCCTGATCCGCAAAAAACCCTTGCCGAGATCCGGGCCAACCCCAACGTCGTGGGCGCCGCGACGTTTATTGGCGCGCAGGCCTTGCTGGCGCGCGGTGAAGACATCAAGGGCGTGATGGTGCGCGGCATTGATCCGGCGCTGGAAGGCCAGGTTACCGACCTCGCGGTGCAACTCAGGGACACCGCCTTTCCCAAGCTCGTCAGTGGCGGCTTTGGCGTGATTCTCGGTAGCGAGCTGGCGCGCGCCATGGGCGTGAGCGAAGGCGATCGGGTCACGCTGATTGCACCCAGCGGCCAGGTCACCCCGGCGGGCATAGTGCCGCGCCTCAAGCAGATGACGGTGGTGGGCACCTTCAACTCGGGTCACTTTGAATACGACTCTACGCTGGTCATGATGCATCAGGACGATGCCGCCAAAATCTTCCGGCTGGACGGGCCGACCGGCATCCGGATCAAGCTCAAGGACCTGAATCAGGCGCGCGAAGTCGCGCTCGAATTGTCCAGGACCCTGAGTGGCGATCTGCTGATTCGCGACTGGACGCGGCAGAACAAGACCTGGTTCGACGCGGTGCAGATTGAAAAACGCATGATGTTCATCATTCTCACGCTCATCGTCGCGGTGGCGGCCTTCAATCTGGTCAGCACGCTGGTGATGACAGTAACCGACAAGCGCGCCGACATCGCCATCCTGCGCACGCTGGGAGCCAGCCCGCGCAGCATCATGGGGATTTTCATGGTGCAAGGTGCCATGGTTGGAGTCATCGGCACGCTCTCGGGCCTGCTGCTGGGACTGGGCGTAGCCTTCAACATCGATGTGATCGTGCCCGCGCTGGAGCACCTTTTCCATGCCAGTTTTCTGCCCAAAGACATCTACCTCATCAGCCGCATGCCGAGCGACCCGCAGTACGCCGACATCATGCCGATCGGCGTTATCTCGCTGGTGCTGGCCTTTTTGGCAACCATCTACCCGAGCTGGCGCGCCAGCCGCGTGAATCCGGCGGAGGCCCTGCGTTATGAATGATGTGGCCCCCATGCTCCCCACTGCGTGTGGTTCGCTGCCTCCCGAGCCGGTTCCGCGGCCCCTGCTGGCGTGGAGAGGGCGCCGGCCTGGATCCGTGCAAAGATTTAACGCCATATGAGGCTTTTTGAGTATGCAAGCTAACACTAGCGCCGTTGAAGTGGTGCTGCGCGCCAGCGGCCTGACCAAGCGCTTCACCGAAGGCAGGCTTGACGTCACCGTGCTGCGCGGCGTCGACCTTCAGGTGCGCCGCGGCGAAACGCTGGCTATTGTGGGCGCCTCGGGTTCGGGCAAAAGCACCTTGCTGCACCTCATGGGCGGGCTGGACGCGCCGACCAGCGGGCAGGTCGAGCTCAAGGGACAACAGATGTCTGCGCTGTCACCTGCAAAACAGGGTCTGCTGCGCAACCAGCACCTGGGTTTTGTCTATCAGTTTCACCACCTGCTGCCAGAGTTCAGCGCCCTTGAAAACGTCGCCATGCCGCTGTGGATCCGGCGTCAGGAGCGCGGGCAGGCGGTGCAAATCGCCAGCCGGATGCTGGCCGATGTGGGGCTCAACGAGCGGCTTCACCACCGCCCGGCAGAACTCTCCGGCGGCGAGCGCCAGCGCGTGGCCATTGCCCGGGCGCTGGTCACGCGGCCCGCCTGCGTGCTGGCCGATGAGCCCACCGGAAACCTCGACCGGACGACTGCCGACGGCGTGTTCGAGCTGATGCTGCAGCTTGCACGCGAACATGGCACCGCGTTTGTGCTGGTCACGCACGATGAAGCGCTGGCCGCGCGCTGCGGCAGGCATCTGCGGCTGGTGTTGGGACGATTATCAGAGGCGGGAGACCGTTTCATGGCTGCGGGCGAGCCCCTGGCCACGACCGGACGGCAAGCCATGGTGTAGGAGCCAGCCCACGCTGCATCGCGGCATGCACCTGTGGCGCGGCCCAACGCGTCCCCTTACGCTGGGTCATTCGGCTTTTTTTGCCGCGTACAACCCAAAGGATCACTATGAAATACGCAACCGCATCAGTTCTTCTGCTCGCGCTTCTCGGACTGGGCGCATGCACCGGGCCCGCTGGACCACAGGGCAACACCGGCTACACCGGCGCGACCGGCGCAACCGGTAGCACAGGCTATACGGGTGCAACCGGCGCAACCGGCAGCACGGGCTACACCGGTGCGACGGGTTCAACCGGCGCAACCGGCAGCACAGGCTATACGGGCGCAACCGGCGCAACCGGGGATACCGGAAGCACGGGCTACACCGGGGCCACGGGTGCAACCGGCAAGGCCGGCTCTGGCGGCACCATCGTGGTGGTGCCCAAGCAGTAGTCCCGCGCGGACTGAAGCAGGGGGTGGGGAAAATTTCCCTGCTCCCGCTTTCGTCACCGCGTTGCCATCGGTTTCAAGCAGACGACGGCCGCAGCACTGCCTTGCCATGACACGCGGCGATGGCGACGGGGTGCGGTAGCGCGACGGTCATGGTAATGGGGTAAAGCACGGCCTGATATTCTGTGCCAGGGAAACTCACCCATAGGCACCATGAACCCACTTGAACCCAGCCCGCAGCGCTTTGCCAATCCGTTCACCCGATACCTTGCCGCGACCAGGCCGGCGTTTCTTGGCGTCACGCTCGTCGGGACCCTGATTGGCCTGGGCAGCGCCAGCGCCGATGGCCTGACCATTAACGTGGCAAAAGCGCTGTTGACGGTGTTTTTTGCCTTCATGGCGCATGCCGGTGCCAATGTGATCAACGACTACTACGATGCGCTGAGCGGCACGGACGCCAGCAATCATGAACGCCTGTTTCCGTTCACCGGCGGCAGCCGGTTCATTCAAAATGGGGTCTTGAACCTGCGCGAAACCCGGCTTTTCGGCTATGGCCTTCTTGCCTCGGTGATTCCGGCGGGCCTGTGGCTGACGGCGCATTCGGCCGGCGGGCTGATCGTGATCGGACTGGCGGGGCTGCTGATCGCCTGGGCCTACTCGGCGCCGCCCCTGCAGCTGATGGCACGTGGCGCAGGTGAAGCCGCCATTACCGGCGGCTGGCTGCTGGTGGTGCTCGGCACAGATTTTGTCCAGCGCGGAGAATTTGCCGCTCGCCCGCTGGTTGCCGGGTTGCCCTTTGCGCTGCTGGTTGCCGCGATTCTTTACCTCAACCAGTTTCCTGATGTTCAGGCTGATGCGGCCGCCGGCAAGCGCACGCTGATCGTGCGCCTTGGCCCGCAGACGGCGCGCTGGGGCTACGTGGCGCTCACCGCATCGGCCTATCTCTGGCTTGCATTCGCCGTCATTCTGGAGGCTTTGCCGGCGTGGTGCGCCGCCGGTCTGCTGCCGGCCGTGCTGTCATTTGGCGCCTCCCGGCGGCTGCTTGAAGAGGCCGGCAATCCGTCCGCGCTGGCACCCGCCATCAGGCAAACCATCGCTGCGGCGAATGTCAATGGCCTCCTGATCGCCATCACGCTGGCGTTGAGCCATCGCGGCGGGCTGCTGGCATGACCCTGACCACCCGGCCCGGATTCATGATGCCCTGCGGGTCAAGCGCGTATTTGATGGCGCGCATCATGCCCAGGGCCACGGGGGATTTGTGCTGCTCCAGTGTGTCAAGCTTGAGGCTGCCGACACCGTGCTCGGCGGAAATTGAGCCGCCAAAGCGCGCTACCGAGTCATAGACCAGCGCGTTGACTTCGGCTTCATGGTTGCGAAGAAAGTCCTTTGGGTCTCCCTGAGCCGGTGCCTGCACGTTGTAATGCAGGTTGCCGTCGCCCAGATGGCCAAAATTGACCAGGCGCACACCCGGCAGCGCTTGCCGCAACAGGGCATCGGTGGTCTCCACAAACTCCGGAATACGCGAGATCGGCACCGAAATGTCGTGCTTGATGTTCAGTCCTTCCTCGGCCTGCGCCAGCGGAATGGTTTCGCGGATGTGCCATAGCTGGTGCGCCTGGCTCAGATTTTCCGCCACCACCGCATCAGTGGCACAGCCCTGCTCCAGCGCGGCCTCCAGCAGGCGCTCGAATTGCACGCGTGCATGGCTTTCAGATTCGGTGTCGGAGTTTTCCAGCAGCACGCAAAATGCGCTGTCCTGGTACAGCGGCACGCGCAGCTGCCGGAAGTTTTTGGCCACCAGGCCGAGCGCAAACTGCCCCATCACCTCGAACCCGGTCAGGCCTGCGCCCAAGTGCTGCTGCGCCAGCCCGAGCAGGCTGACCGCATCCTGCATCGATGGCACGGCGGCCCATGCCGTGAGCCGGGCGGCGGGCTGGGGGTAGAGCTTGAGCGTGGCGGCGGTGATGATGCCCAGCGTTCCTTCGCTGCCGACAAACAGGTCGCGCAGATCGTATCCGGTGTTGTCCTTGCGCAGGCCAGACAGCCCGTGCCAGATATCGCCCTGCGCCGTGACCACTTCCAGCCCCAGGCATAAATCGCGCGCATTGCCGTAGCGCACCACCTGCGTGCCGCCCGCATTGGTCGCCAGGTTGCCGCCAATGGTGCAACTGCCCTCGGCCGCCAGACTCAGCGGGAAAAGAAAGCCGGCCTTTTCGGCGCTGTCCTGCAGGTTCTGCAAAATGCAGCCAGCCTCCGCGGTTACCGTGAGGTTTGCCGCATCCAGCTCGCGCACGGCGTTCATCCGCTGCAGGCTCAGTACCACCTGCCGGCCTGACGCATCGGGGGTCGAGCCGCTCACCAGCCCGGTGTTGCCGCCCTGCGCGACGATGCTGACAGCGGCAGCCGCGCAGGCCTTGACGATGGCGGCGACTTCGTCAGTGCTGGCCGGCTTCACAACTGCCAGCGCTTTGCCACGGGCGCGTTTGCGCCAGTCCTGCTCCCAGGCGGTCAGGTCGCCTTCGGACAGCACATTCGACGGGCCTGCGATGTGTTGCAGCCTCTGGATGAGCTCATGGGTTGCACTCATGGCACCATGCTCCCGGCAGCGGCGGACAAGGGTGCATTTTTTTGGCGAATCCGCACATGCAGGGTGCAGGCCGCGAAAAGCAGCAGACACAACGTGACTTCAATCATGGCCAGCGAATTGCCAGGCGGCCGGTCGCTCCAGGCCCGCACCACGCCTTCGGTGAAATACAGCCATACCAGCAGGCTGACCCAGCGGTAGGTGTACATGCGGTTTTTCAGGATGCCGGCCAGGGGAATGCACAGCGGCAGCACCTTCAGCGCCAGCAGCGAGCCACCCGGCCGGACCGGTGCCAGCCACAGCTCCCAGGCCAGGCCCAGCCCGATCAACCCGAGCAGGCTGCCCAGCGCCAGCCAGCGTGTCATGTCAATCCGGATTGTTTTATTGATGTTCATGGGTTTGTCGATGGCATGATACCGGGGATGAAAGTTCAACCTGGTTTACAAAGGTTATTGACGGAGCTGTCGCATTTCCCGTGGCGTGATACCGCCATGACCCTGCGTGACCGTTTTCGCGAAGACCACATGGGCCTGACCGCCAGCAGCCTGACTTTCACTACCTTGATCGCCCTGGTGCCCTTTTTTACCGTGGCGCTGGCCGTTTTCACGGCCTTCCCGATGTTTGCCAAGCTGCAGGATGCGCTGCAGGGCTGGCTGATGCAAAGCCTGATTCCCGACAACATCGCGCGGCAGGTGCTCGGCTATCTGACGCAGTTCAGCCGCCAGGCCAGCAAGCTGGGGATCGCCGGGCTGGCGGTGCTGCTGGTCACCGCGATTGCGCTGGTTTTGACGATAGACCGCACGCTCAACGGCATCTGGCGCGTCAAAAAATCGCGGCCGCTGGCGCAGCGCGTGCTGATTTACTGGGCCACCCTCACGCTCGGGCCGCTCCTGCTGGCAGCCAGCCTGGCGGTCACGTCGTATGTGCTGTCGGCCTCCCGGGGCCTGGTGGACGCCTTGCCGGTGAGCTTGCGCTTCCTGCTCGACCTGGTGCAGTTTTTTCTGGTGGCTGGCGGCATGGCGGGGCTGTACCGCTACGTGCCCAATACCTACGTCAAGTCGGCGCACGCCTGGGCTGGCGGCCTGTTTGTCGCCGCGGGGCTGGAGCTGGCGAAAAAACTTCTCGCCATTTACCTCGACATGGTGCCGACCTACTCGCTGGTGTATGGCGCGTTTGCCACCTTGCCGATTCTGCTGGTGTGGATTTACGTGTCCTGGGTTATTGTGCTGATGGGGGCGGTGATTGCGGCCTATCTGCCCAGTTTGCTCGCTGGGGTGGCACGCCGCGGCAGTGCCCATGGCTGGCTCTTTCAACTGGCCATTGAGGTGCTGCAGCAACTGGACAAGGCGCGCACCATGGCGCGAAAGGGTTTGAGCGCAGCGCGACTGGCGGAACTGCTCCGGGTGGACGCGCTGCAACTCGAACCGGTGCTGGAAACGCTGGTGGCGCTCGACTGGGTGGGGCAACTCAATGACCTGGAAGGGGCGGCAGAGTCGCGCTACCTGTTGCTGGCAGACCCCGACGCAACCTTGCTGGAGCCGCTATTGGAGCAACTGCTGCTCGACAAGGCGAAATCGGTCAAAGATTTATGGGAAAGAGCCGGTTGGCCCAATATACGGTTGCGCGATGCGCTATAAAAAATATAGCGTTCTGGGGGCGTCATAATAGTCCGTTCAATTTGAATTCATTTGCTGTAATGCCCAGGTTTTCCTCTACTGACACGGCTGCGACCGATCCCGCGCCCTGGGTCGTCTGTCTGTGCGCCGATTGGTGCAACCTTTGCCGCGACTATCAGGAGGTGTTTGCGCAAATGGCAGCGCGTTACCCGGCCTGTCGTTTTGCCTGGCTCGACATCGAAGACCAGGCTGATCTGGTGGGTGATGTGGAGGTGGAGACCTTTCCCACGCTGCTGCTTGCCGATGCGGCCGGGACGCGGTTTTTCGGCGCGCTGACGCCGCAGGCTCAAACCCTGTCACGCCTGCTCGACTCGCTGGCGCGCTCCAGCCTGCAGGCGGCGCCCCATCTGCCTGCGGTGCAGCGCTTGCTGCAAGCCCTGCGTGCCGCGCCAGAGCACTGGGTCAGCGGTGCCTGAAAGCCAACTTTGAACCAGCCCTCCCGCGTCCGGTCAGGCCGCCTTCCTTCCTTGAAAAATGACACGACACGATTGGGGTAAGTGGCTGCTGCGAGGTGGCCTGATCAGTTTTTTCGGGCTGCTGGCCGCGGCCGCCTATCTGGCCAACAACGAGCTGCGCTCCTCGCAGTGGCAAGCGCATTATCTGTCCGGACTGGCGCACGAGTTGCCTTTCAGGCTTGAGCCAGGGCCAAGTCCAGCGATTCGTTTTCCCCAATCCGGTCCCTACGACGACCGCCTTGGCTATAGCCGGATTCCTGCCTTTGCCGAGCGCCTGACAGCCCGCGATTACCGGCTGACGGAGCAGGCGCGCATTTCACCGCGGCTTGCAGAACTCTCGGACAAGGGGCTGTCGCTGGCCTACCATGAAAAGGCCCGGGCAGGCCTTGAGTTGCTCGACTGCAACAGGCACCCGCTGTACGCTGAGCGTTACCCCGAACGCAATTACCAGAATTTCGCCTCGGTGCCGCGCTTGCTCACGGACGCACTGCTTTTTATCGAAGACCGCGACTTGCTCACAACACGCTATGCGCGGCGCAATCCGGCGTTTGACTGGAGCCGTTTCTTCCGGGCCATTGGCGACCAGGCGCTGCATATGCTCGACAAATCGCACCCCACGCCAGGGGCCAGTACGCTGGTCACGCAGATCGAAAAATATCGCCATTCGCCCGAGGGCCGCACTGCATCGCCGCACGAAAAATTGCGGCAGATGGCATCGGCTTCGGTGCGGGTGTACCTGGACGGCGAGAACACGCTTGCGGCTCGCCGGCAGATCGTGGTGGACTATCTCAATACGGTGCCGCTTGCCGCCAAACCCGGCTACGGCGAGGTCGATGGCCTGGGCGATGGTCTGTGGGCCTGGTATGGGCGCGATTTTGCGCAGGTCAATCAATTCCTGGACGACAACGCCTCGCCGCTGCAAGGCGAGCCGCTCAGGCGCCGGGCGGAGGCCTTCAAACAGGCGCTGTCTCTCATGATCGCGCAACGCCGGCCGTCTTATTACCTGCGCGAGGGGACCGCGGATCTGGCCCGGTTGACCGACAGCCATTTGAGGCTGCTGGCCGCGGCAGGCGTTATTCCGGATGCGCTGCGTGATGCGGCGCTGCCGATCAGGCTTGCGCTGCGGCAAGAGCCAGTCAGCGGCCCGGCGGTTTCATTTGTGACCCGCAAGGCGGTGACATCAGTGCGGGCCTATCTTTCCGGTTTATTGGATGTCGGGCACCTGTACGACCTGGACCGTCTCGATCTCAGTGCCGCCACAAGTCTGAATGGCGACATGCAGCGCGCTGTGTCGACGGTGCTGCGCCAGCTCAGGCAGGCAGCCAGCGCAAGATCGGCGGGGCTGTATGGCCATAACATGCTCGGCACCGGCGATGATCCTGGCAGGCTGACTTTCAGTTTCACGCTGTTCGAGCAGCGCGGCAACGCCAATCTCCTGCGCGTGCAGACCGACAATCTTGACCAGCCATTCGACATCAACGAGGGTGCCCGGCTCAACCTGGGGTCCACCGCCAAGCTGCGCACGCTGATCACCTATCTCGAAATCATTGCCAGTCTGCACCAGCATTACGCCGGCATGACGCCGAAGGAACTGGCCCAGGTGCCGGTAGCAAAGGAAAATGTGCTGGGCCGGTGGGCGCTTGATTACACCGCGCATGCGCAAGACAGCGGTTTGCCTGCGATGCTGGAGGCAGCGATGGAACGGCGCTACTCGGGCAACCCGAATGAAGTCTTTGCCACCGGCGGTGGCGAGCAGAAATTCACGAATTTCGAGGCGGCGGAAAACTACCAGGTGATGACGGTACGCGAAGGCTTCCAGCAATCGGTCAACCTGGTTTTTGTACGGCTCATGCGTGACGTGGTGAGGTACTACAAATTCAACCGGAGCGGTGCCAGCCTTGAGCCGCTGGAGCTTCAGGATGGACCGCGGCGGCAGGAGTTGCTGTCGCGCTTTGCGGACAGGGAAGGCCGCCAGTTCATCACGCGTTTCTATAAAAAGTACCAGGGCAAGACGCCGCTTGAAGCCCGGGAGTTGCTGCTGGAAAACCTGCGGCTGCTGCCGGCGCGGCTGGCCACGGTGTTGCGCAGCATCGAGCCGGACGCGAATCTGGCGCAGTTTTCGATCCTCATGCGCGAGCGTTTCACCAGGGAAGATCTGTCTGACGCCGCATTGCAGGCGTTGTACGAGAAGTACGGGGTGGATAAATTTTCACTGGCTGACCGCGGCTATATCGCCGGTGTTCATCCGCTTGAGTTGTGGCTGCTTGGATTCATGCGCCAGCACCCGCAAGCAACGCTGACACAGACGCTGCAGGCAAGCGGCGACGCACGCCAGGCGGTGTACGTCTGGCTGTTCAAGACCCGCGACAAGAACAAGCAGGACAGACGCATCCGCCAAGTGCTGGAGCTCGAAGCTTTCCTGGAGATTGGTCGCGCCTGGCAGCGGCTCGGCTATCCGTTTGAGGCACTCACGCCGTCTTATGCCAGCGCGCTTGGCGCCTCGGGCGACCGGCCCGCCGCGCTGGCGGAATTGATGGGGATCATCGTCAATCGGGGCGTGCGTCTGCCGGTCAAAAAATTGCAAAGCCTGAACTTCGCCGGGCAAACGCCTTATGAAACCCGCTTTCAGCATATTGGCCCGGCGCCGGAGCGGCTTTTGCCCGAAGCAATCACCGACGTGGTGCGCCGCTCGTTGCTGGACGTGGTGGAAGGCGGCACGGCCAGGCGGCTCAGGGACGGCTTGCCGCGGGTCGATGGCAAGCAGCTGGAAATTGGCGGCAAAACCGGCACCGGCGACCATCGTTTCGAAGTCTATGCGGCGGGCGGCCGGCTGATTTCGTCGCGCGCCGTGAACCGCTCCGCGACCTTTGTCTTTTTGCTCGGTGACCACTTTTTTGGCACCATCACCGCCTATGTTCATGAGCCCTATGCGGCCGACTACAAGTTCACCAGTGCACTGACGGTGCAATTGCTCAAATCGCTGATGCCGGCGCTGCTTCCCATGATGCAAATGCAGGCCGGCGACGCTTCGTTGGCTTGCCAGCATTGAATGCGCCGCGGCCAGGCCCAAGCCGGGCCAGGCCGCCGCCACTCTACGCGGCAACGGTGTAATTGAGCGTCATGCGCCCGCCATCGACCACCACGATTTCGCCAGTGATGTAGCTGGCCGCGTCGCTCGCCAGATAAGCCACGGTGTCGGCGATCTCGGCGGGCTCACCCAGTCGCTTCATGGGTGTGCGGCTCATGATCCTGGCCCTGGCTTCTTCGCTGGTGAGCACTGCCTTGGCGGCCAGTTCGGTGGCAATGGTGCCGGGTGCCACGGCGTTCACACGCACGCCCTTGTCGGCCAGCGCCAGCGCCATCACGCGCGTGAGCTGGTTGATGCCGCCCTTGCTGACGTTGTAGCTGGCAATCGTGGGAATGGCCAGCACGGCGTTGACCGAGCTCATGTTGACGATGCTGCCTCGCGAGGCAGACCCGCCGATGCCTTGTCTTGCTTCGGCCCTGGCCATTTCGCGCGCCACTGCCTGGCCGACCAGAAACGAGCCCTTGAGGTTGACGCGCAACACCGCGTCGAAATCGGCTTCGGTGACTTCCAGGAAGTCGGCGGCCTTGAAAATACCCGCGTTGTTGACCAGCACGTCGATACGGCCATGCGCGCCCATGGCCCGGGCCACCAGCGCATCGACCTGCACCTTGTCGCCGACGTCGCAATGCACATACATGCCGCCGAGTTCGCGCGTCAGCGCCGCGCCACGGGCGTCGTCAATGTCGGCAATGACGAGCTTGGCGCCCTCGCACGCAAAGCGGCGGATGCAGGCCTCACCGATACCCTGGGCGCCGCCGGTGACGATGCAGACACGATCCGCCAGGCCGAACGAGATTTTTGAAGCGTTGGAGTTCATGGCCGGATGGTAGCAGCGATGTGCCCACTGTTGCTGAGTTGCTATTGGATCAATAGCTTAAAGTCAAGGTGCCATAAGGGCAAAGAGCCGAAAACATCATATGGATTTGCAGTCCACGCGCACACTATCCGACAGCACCACGTGGCGCCCCGAACCGGCAGATTGCAGCGTGCCTACGCCCGCAGTGAACCGCGGGAAAGGCTTTATCGGCCGGTAAACGAGCCAGAGCCGCCCGACCGGCGAGGCCCGTTGCTCCTGCCGCCAGCGCCACCCGCGCCGCTGCCGGAGCGGCTGCCACGGAAGTTGCCGCGGTTGCCGGTGGGTTGGCCCGAAGACGGGAATCCGGAAGACGCGTGGCTGGCGGGCTGCTGGGTGTCAAAGTCATTGCGCGGCTCTCCGCGGGATTCATTGCGCGGCTGGGCATCGCGCCGTGGTGCCTGCGCATAGCTGTCATGGTGGCGCGGTTGACCAGAGGAGCCGGGCTGCGCCGGGCCGCGGCGTGCTCCACCAGCGCCACCGCCACCTGCAGGGCCGCGACCGCCATTGCCTGCTCCATTGGCGCTGCGTGCGCCGCTGCCACCGCTGCGTCCTGGCCGGGCACCCTTGGTCTCGCGAATACGCGTCATCATTTCGCTGCGTGCGGCCTTGGCTGCGGCCTGCATCACGTCGCGGCTGGGCGGCTTGCCCAGACCGCCCCAGATGGTCTGGCGGCCCATGGCCAGCGGCTCGGCCCTTTCGCCGGGCTCGGCTTCAAAACCGGGAATCACGATTTTTTCGATGTTCTGCCGGGTATAGCGTTCGATGTCCTGCATGAAGCCTTCTTCGTCCAGGCACACCAGGCTCACCGCCTGGCCGCTGTTACCGGCACGCCCGGTGCGGCCGATGCGGTGCACATAGTCTTCGCTGACGTTGGGGATCTCGTAGTTCACCACATGCGGCAATTCGTCGATGTCAATGCCGCGCGCGGCGATGTCAGTAGCCACCAGCGCCCGGATATCGCCGCTCTTGAAGCCCTGTAGCGCCTGCGTGCGCGCGGTCTGGCTCTTGTTGCCGTGCAGTGCCATCGCCTGAATGCCATTCTTGCACAGGTGCTCGGCCACATTGTTGGCGCCAAACTTGGTGCGCGTGAACACCAGCACCTGGCTCCAGTTGTTCTCGTTGATGATGTGGGCGAGCAGTGCCTTTTTCTTGCTGCGGCCCACCGGGTGGATGGTCTGCGTGATGCTTTGCACCGTGGTGTTGCGCGGTGTGACCTGGATGCTTTCCGGATTTTTCAGCAGGCCATTGGCCAGTTCGCGAATTTCGTCGCTGAAGGTCGCGCTGAACAGCAGTGACTGCTTTTGTCTGGGCACCAGCGCCAGCACCTTCTTGATGTCGTGGATAAAGCCCATGTCGAGCATGCGGTCGGCTTCGTCGAGCACCAGGATTTGCACCTGGCTGAGGTCCAGCGTGCCCTGGCCCGCATGGTCGAGCAGGCGGCCAGGGGTGGCCACCAGAATGTCCACGCCGCGGCGCAGTTTTTCAATTTGTGCGCCCATGCCGACACCGCCAAACATCACCATTGAGGTGAGGTCCAGGTATTTGCCGTAAGTGCGAACGCTTTCTTCCACCTGGGCGGCCAGCTCGCGCGTGGGCGTCATGATGAGGGCGCGCACCGCGTTGACGCCGCGCCGGTTGGTCAGGCGAGGTTCGGTGGAGAGGCGCTGCAGCATCGGCAGCACGAATGCGGCGGTCTTGCCGGTGCCGGTCTGGGCGCCGCCGAGCAGGTCGCCGCCCGCGAGCACGGCGGGAATGGCCTGCGCCTGGATCGGCGTGGGCGTGGTGTAGCCTTGCTCAAGCACGGCTTTAAGAATGGCTGGGGCCAAATTCAATTTTTCAAATGTCATGGTGATGCGCACTGGGGCGCTTTGGATCGGCCTGTTGGGCGCCTTGTTTTAAGGCAACCCGCCAGTCAAAGGCAGATGGGGTCAGAAAGTCGGGCCATAAACATCATGTTTGACATCGCGGGCGACTACAGCAAAGTAATTCCCGCGAAGAGCCCAAATATTGAAGGCAACTGGAGCCAGCAACCCGCGTATTGTCGCACGGAACGATAATTGAGGTATTCATGCTAAAAAGCGCGCCTTGATTTGAGGCGTTGGCCTCCCAAGCTAAAGTGTGTGCTTTTCGTTTGCAAAGAGACCTGCACGGGCCCTTGAAAATCCTGTCACCGGGTGGCATGCAGTCTGTTTTCTTGCGCTGTTTTTTCCTTTTTTATCAAAGTAATCCTGATGGCCCAGTACGTATTTACCATGAACAAGGTCGGCAAAATCGTGCCGCCCAAAAAACAGATTCTCAAGGACGTTTCCCTGAGTTTTTTTCCGGGTGCAAAGATTGGCGTGCTCGGCGTGAACGGCTCGGGCAAGTCCACCCTGCTCAAGATCATGGCCGGGCTGGACAGCGAGTTCGAGGGCGAAGCCACGCCCATGCCAGGCCTGAAGATCGGCTATCTGCCGCAGGAACCCCAGCTTGACCCGGCTCACAGTGTGCGCGAGAGCATTGAAGCCGGCATGGGAGAGGTGTTCGCCGCGAAGGCCCAGCTCGAGGCGGTGTACGCCGCCTACGGCGAGCCCGATGCCGACTTTGACGCGCTGGCCGCGGAGCAGGCTCGCCTGGAAGCCATCATTGCAACCTCGGGCACCGATTCCGAGCACCAGCTTGAGATTGCCGCCGACGCGCTGCGCCTGCCGCCCTGGGATGCCAGCATTGCGGTGCTCTCGGGCGGTGAGAAACGCCGCGTCGCGCTGTGCCGCCTGCTGCTGTCCAAGCCCGACATGCTGCTGCTCGACGAGCCCACCAACCACCTGGATGCCGAATCGGTCCAGTGGCTCGAGCAGTTCTTGCAGCGCTACCCCGGTACCGTGGTCGCCATCACCCATGACCGCTATTTTCTGGACAACGCCGCCGAATGGATTCTGGAGCTCGATCGCGGCCGCGGCATTCCCTGGAAAGGCAATTACAGCTCCTGGCTAGACCAGAAGGGCGAGCGTCTGGCGCAAGAGCAAAAGGGCGAGGAAGCCCGCGCCAAAGCGCTGAAGAAGGAGCTGGAATGGGTGCGCCAGAACCCCAAGGCGCGCCAGGCCAAGAGTAAATCGCGCATCGCACGCTTTGAGGAACTGTCGGATTTTGAATACCAGAAGCGTATTGAAACCAACGAGATTTTCATTCCCGTGGCCGAGCGTCTGGGCAGCCAGGTGTTCGATTTCAAGGGCGTGAGCAAATCGTTCGGTGATCGCCTGCTGATCGACAACCTGAGCTTCAGCATTCCGGCCGGCGCCATCGTCGGCATCATCGGCCCCAACGGCGCCGGCAAATCGACGCTGTTCAAGATGATTGCCGGCAAGGAGCTGCCTGACAGTGGCGAAGTGGTGATTGGCAGCACCGTCAAGATGGCATTCGTGGACCAGAGCCGCGATGACCTGGCGAATGAAAAAACCGTCTGGGAAGACATTTCGGGCGGACTTGATATTCTCAACGTCGGCAAGTTCCAGATGCCCAGCCGCGCTTATGCGGGCCGCTTCAACTTCAATGGCGGTGACCAGCAAAAACGCGTCGGCACCCTGTCGGGCGGCGAGCGTGGACGCCTGCACCTGGCCAAGACCTTGATTGCCGGCGGCAATGTCCTGATGCTCGATGAGCCGACCAACGACCTCGACGTGGAAACCCTGCGCGCGCTGGAAGACGCGCTGCTCGAATTTGCCGGCTCCATACTGGTCATCAGCCACGACCGCTGGTTTCTTGACCGCATCGCCACGCACATTCTGGCAGCCGAAGGCGACAGCCAGTGGACCTTCTTCGATGGCAACTACCAGGAATACGAAGCCGACAAGAAAAAACGGTTGGGCGAAGAAGGCGCCAAGCCCAAGCGCATGCGCTTCAAGGCGCTGCATTGAGCCCCCACGCTTTTCACTTCGTGTACTGCGCTGCCCATCGAGGGGGCCGCTGCGCCTGCGGCCCGGCGAAGCCGGTTCCGCGGCCCCTGATGGGGTGAAGAACCCTCACGATCGCTCTTTGCGTGTAGCTCCCTGGAGATGGTTATGACCGACGACGAAGTCCTGGAACAAACCCGCCTTTGGCTCGAAAAAGCCGTGATCGGGCTGAACCTGTGTCCGTTTGCCAAAGCCGTGTATGTCAAAAACCAGGTGCGCCTGGTGGTCAGCCACGCCCGCCATGCCGACGACCTGCTCGAAGAACTGGATAGCGAGCTTGATCTGCTCATGGCCGCGCCCGCCGAAGAGACGGAGACCACGTTGCTGATTCATCCCACGCTGTTTGACGATTTCCCCGACTTCAATGATTTTCTGGAGCTTGCCGAAGGCGTGGTGAGCGAGCACGGGCTCGATGGCGTGGTGCAACTTGCCAGTTTTCACCCGCGGTTCCAGTTTGACGGCACCGGGCCTGACGATATTGGCAACTACACCAACCGGGCGCCGTTTGCCATCCTGCATTTGCTGCGCGAGGAAAGCGTTGAGCGCGCGGTGGCGGCCTTCCCAGAGGCCGACGCCATCTTCGAGGAAAACATCAGGACGCTGGAAAAGCTCGGCCACGAAGGCTGGAAGGCACTGGGCCTGAAACCTTGAAGCCCAGAGCGGTCGCGGCCAGCGTCAAGCAGGCCTGGCAGATGTCTGAATTACGAGTAAAAGACACCTTTGCCCCTTATCCCATATACGTATAAAGCTATCAAATTGATAGTTTTTTACGTGATGGTCAGCCTGATACCGGAGCCGGCTTTTCACCGGCACCTGAAGTACGGCGCAAAGCGGTACTTGCGGCAACCCGCCCGCGGGGTGGTACTCCCATCTGCACGGATGGCTTTCACCGCCGCGACCAGTCCACTGTTTTGCCAGTTTGGGGCTGAATCATTTTTTTCACATAAAACGATTTCTGACCGTTGGCCTGCACCTGGCACTTTTCGGGATCCCGGCCCTGGCCCAGACTGCCACTCCGCTGGCGGATTTCCGCAGCGGCCCGGGCACTGGTTTGTACAGCTATGCATCCAGTACACCGGCAACGGTGATGGACCTGATTCAACCGAGTCGGCCGCGGCCCGCGGCCACTGCCCAGGGGGAACTCATCCTGCCGGCCAACGCACCCGCGGATGCCAGACTGCCAGCGGTGGTGCTGGTGCATGGCGCGGGTGGCGTCTTCCCTGAGGAGCGCACCTATTGGGCCAAGCTGTTGAACGAACAGGGTATTGCCGTCTTTGTGATTGATGTCTTCAGTCCGCGCGGCGTCAAGTCCACCGGCGAAGACCAGAGCCTGGTGCCGTTTGCAGCCGACACTGCCGACGCTTTTGCTGCACTTGGCATGTTGGCTGGCCATCCGCGCATTGATCCCAAGCGCATCGCCGTCATGGGTTTTTCGCGCGGAGGCATCACCGCCGTGCGCAGCGGCGTGCTGCCCATCATCAAGGGTGCCGCCCCATCTGGCCTGCGTTTTGCCGCGCATGTGGCCCTGTACAGCAGCGGCTGCGCCGACGTGTTCGCGGTGACAACCAAACCCGGCGTCTTCGGCCCCGAGCCGATGCTGTTCGTACACGGCGACGCTGACGACTACGCCTATATGAGCGACTGCCGCAGCTACGCGCAGCGTATCGCCGCCGCCGGCACACCGACCGAGTTTGTCGTGTTGCCCGGCGCCCGCCACAAGTTTGATCTGGACAGCAGCCGACGGATCAACCTGCCCGCCAACTCCAAGACCAAAGAGGGCTGCCCGCTTGAGTACGACGTCATCGACATGAAGACGCGTGATCGCCGCAGCGGCGACGCCCTGTCTCAGGACAAGGCGAAAGAGATCAAACGCGAGCTTTGCGCCGACAAGGGGGCGACCATGGGGGGCGATAACAAGGCGCGCGAGGCAGCAGGCGCAGCAGTGATTGCGTTTCTGAACAAAACCCTCAAGTAACCAATCGATGCGCCTGCTGCCTCGCGCGACACTTGCACGAACCGCCTGCGCGCTGCTCCGGGCTGCAAAGGCAGGGCTGCGGATCGAGGCTTCGAACTTGGGATCATCCAGCAATTTCAATAGAAAAACAGGGTATAGACCTTGTAAACAGGGCGCATACAGCTATAATAATGATAGCTAACGATGGCTCGATTGCCGGGCGTTGACGCCAGTTCTGCCTGACGCGGGCCGGATTTCTTCGGGTCAGCCCGGCTTGTCGTTGTGCGTGTGCAGCATGGTGTCCATGGCCAGTGCAGAATGCGCATAGGCCGCGCCGGCGCGCATCTCCGCGGCGACCCAGATGGCTTCCATGATCTCCTGCTCGCTGGCGCCAGCCTTCAGGGCCAATTGCGTGTGGCCGCGAATGCAATAAGGACATTGGGTCACGTGCGCCGCCGCCACCGCGATCAACTGCTTGGTCTTGCCCGGCAATGCGCCGTCGGCAAACACGCTGGCGCTGAACGCCTTGAAGGTCTCCAGCGGCTTGGGCGCGAGTTCGCGGCGCTTGCGCGCGACCTCGACGCCTGCATGGGGGTAGAGGGGGTCGTCCATGGCTTGCTCCTTCAGCGTTGATTGATGTGGCGCACAGGCTCAGTTGGTGCGTGCGGCCGGCTGGTAAATGCCAGCCTCGGCACGGAACGGGACGGCGAAGCGGTTCCAGCCGTTGATCGCGATGATCGCCAGCGTCAGGTCGACCATCTCCTTTCCGGCGAACTGTCGTTGCACCTCGTCATAGAGTTCATCGGGCACCTCATGACCGGCCAGTTGCGTGACCGCTTCGGCCCAGGCCAGTGCTGCCCGCTCGCGCTCGGAGTAGAACGTCGTTTCGCGCCACGCCGGGAGCAGATACAGACGTTGCTCGGTCTCTCCGGCGGCGCGCGCATCCTTGGTGTGCATGTCCAGGCAATACGCGCAGCCGTTGATCTGGGAGACGCGTGTCTTCACCAGTTCAAGCAGGGAGTGCTCCAGTCCGCATTGCCGGACATAGTTTTCCATTCCCAGCATCGCCTGGAAGGCGCCAGGCGATTCCTTCTTGTAATCGATCCGTTTCGTCATTTTTTTCTCCTTGAGATGGTTTGGCGCGTAGCGGCGTCACGTGCTGGCGTCGACGGGTCCCGGCGCCAGAAGAAAACCTCGCATGGCCACCGCGTTGTTGTGCGCTTCGTCATGCGCGCCATACACCAGCGTGATCGAGTCCTTGCGGGCCAGCGCGCGCAACGACTCGATCAGGTCTGCGTGCGGTTGCAATTCTGCGGCGTAGCGTCGGCGAAACTCCTCCCAGAGTGCGGGGTCGTGACCGAACCACTGGCGCAATTCGGTGCTGGGCGCGAGTTCCTTGGCCCATTGATCCAGCGCCAGGGCCTCCTTCTTGATGCCTCGCGGCCACAGGCGGTCAATCAATATCCGGGCACCGTCGTCGTGGGCAGGCGGCTCATAGGCGCGTTTGATCCGGATATGGCTGGCTGGAATTCTCGTGCTCATGAAGATGCCTTTGCCGCGGCCTGGCCGACTGCCATCGCCCGTTCGAATTCGACTTCCGCGCGCAGACCCTCCAGGTCCCGGTGAATGATCGCGACCGCCAGCTTCTTGCCGCTGCGCCTGTAGGTGATCGTGCAGTTCCGGGCCTCAAGGGAGCCGTCAATATCGGCCTGGTCCCAGCGCTCGGCGTGACCCACATAGGCCAGTCCGAAGTCGTATTGTTCAGTCCAGAAGAAAGGCACGGCGTCGTAGCGCTCCCGCCGGCCCAGCATGTTGCGGGCTGCGGTTTGTCCCTGGCGTCCGGCTACCACCCAGTGTTCGACGCGGATCCGCTCTCCGGTGAGCAGGTCGGGCCAGCGCGCGATGTCGCCCGCCGCAAAAACCCCCGACGCGCTGGTCTGCAGGTATTCATCCACGACCACGCCGCGATCGATGGCCAGACCGGCCTGTTCGGCCAGCTCGATGGCAGGTCGCACGCCGACGCCGACGATGACCAGATCAGCCGGGAGTTTTTCGCCGTTTTGCAGCGTGACGTCCTGCGCGTCGATCTTCACCGGGCTCGTTCCGAGGTGAAATACGACGCCGTGTTTTTCATGGAGCTGGCGCAGGAAATTGCCGACTTGCGGTCCCAGGATTTTCTCCATCAGGGAGGTCTCGCGTCCGACCACATGCACTTCGATATTGCGGGCCCGCAGCGATGATGCCACTTCCAGACCGATAAAGCTCGCGCCAATCACCACGGCGCGTCGGCATGTCGGCACTGCGCTGACCAGGGCTTCGCTGTCGGCCTGCGTGCGCAGGCAGTGCACATGCGGCAAACCGGCACCGGGAATGTCGAGTCGAATCGGCTCGGCGCCGGTCGCCAGCAGCAGGGCGCCATAAGCCAGGGTGCTGCCATCTTCGAGCCGCAGGCGGCGCTCGGCGGTATCGATGTTGACCACCCGCGTAGCCAGTCGCACATCGATGTTGTGCTCCTGGTAGAACGCGGCTGAGCGTAGCGGGAGCCAGTCAGCCGGTGCCGAGCCTGCAAGAAAGTTCTTGGAAAGATTGGGCCGATCGCAGGGCAGCGACGAGTCGGCACTCAGCATCGTGACGGTGCCAGAATAGCCTTCGCGGCGCAATCCTTCGGCTGCCGCATTGCCCGCCGCGCCACCGCCGATGATCACCATTGATTCAGGCAACCCGGCTGCGGCTGGGGCCGACCGGGCTGGAGCACTGATGCGCTTCGCTGAAACGTAGGCTTTGCCGTCGCGCTGCTCGACGCGCCAACACGAAACCGGATTCAGCGCTGGCGCACGCAGTGCCTCGCCGGTTCGAAGGCTGAAGCAGGCGTGGTGCCACGGGCAGCGCAGCGTGTCACCGACGATCAGCCCATCGATCAGCGGCGCGCCATAGTGGGTGCACACGGCGCCCACAGCAAACAATTCATCGTCGCGGCGCGCCAGAATCACCGGCTCGCCATGCGCATGCCC
>JAHFQQ010000215.1:0-2072 GCA_023259235.1 Polaromonas sp.
TTTATGTACAGGATACGGTTTACGATGAATTTGTCGGCAAATTTGCCGCCAGGGTCGGCAATGGCTTTGACGAGGGTGTCAATCAGGGACCGCTGATCGAGGAAGCCGCGCTTGAAAAAGTCCAGCGCCACGTTGCCGACGCCGTTGCAAAGGGCGGCAAGGTGCTGGTGGGCGGCAAGCGCCTGCCGGGCCAGTTCTTCGAGCCCACGGTGATTTCCGAAGCCACCCCGGACATGCTCTGCGCCAGCGAGGAAACCTTTGGCCCGTTTGCGCCGGTGTTCCGTTTCAAGACCGAGCAGCAAGCCGTTGACGCGGCCAACCACACCGAGTTTGGCCTGGCCAGCTACTTCTACAGCCGTGACGTGGGACGGATTTTTCGCGTCGCCGAAGCGCTGGAATACGGCATGGTCGGCATCAACGTCGGCATCCTCGCCACCGAGCATGTACCGTTCGGCGGCGTCAAGCAGTCCGGCCTGGGCCGCGAAGGCTCCAGCCACGGGATTGACGAGTATCTGGAGATGAAGTATTTGTGCCTGGGCGACATCCTGAAATGACGCGCAGGCGATTCACGAAACCAGTCGGATGACAGCGGCGGTTCAGGCCGCCTTGCTTCAGGCTGCTGTGGCGGTCTTGCCGATCCGCACGCGCCAGGTTTCAGGACCCGATTCCAGATAATCCCAGGTAAATTCGCCCGGGTGCTCCGCATCGAACTGGTAATACAGTGGTTTCGGATCGTGGTCATTGATCAGGACAAAGCTTTTGCCCGCGCCCAGACCCTTCCAGGTGCTGAAGATGGTGCTATGGCGCTGCATCGGAACAAGTTTACGTACGTCCAGGTTTTCGTTGTCGCTCATGATAAAGTTTCCTTTCGGGTTGCGGTTGATAAAGCTTGGTTATCGCTATCGGGCGATTCTTTTTTGCTGTTGCGCCTGGGGCCGGTCAGGCTGTGCATGACACCGTTCAGGCGTTCGGCTTCTTTTGGCTGGCCATGCCGCAGCAGCGACCAGCCTTGCGCCGCCAGACGGCAAGCAGCGTCAGTCTCTCCGGCCTCTCCCATGCGCAGCAATGCCTGCATGAAAAGGCGGTTGAGCGCAGGCAGTGAATCGGATGGTTCCATGCGGATTCAGTCCTCGTCCATGGAGCCGAAATGCTTTCTGGCCTCCGGACTCATTGCCTTTGGGCTCCAGGGCGGCTCCCAGACCAGGGTGATCTCGACATCCTCCACCCCTTCCATGTCTTCCAGCCGCTGCTCGACGCCGGCCTGGATCATGTCCGAGGCCGGGCAGCCGGGCGTGGTCAGCGTCATTCTGATCTTCACCTTGCTGCCCTCGATGTCGATCCCGTAAACCATGCCAAGATCGACGATGTTGTAGCCGAGTTCCGGGTCGAACACATCCATCAATGCCTCGCGCACTTCCTCGCTGGTGGGCCCGCTCATGATGCCGTTCCAGGCTGCGCACAGCGGATCAGCACCCGATATTCACTCGGACCGGTCTTCTCGCAATGGGCCTGATGGCCGCGCGTTTGCAGCTCCGGATACAGCAGCAGCGGATCGCGGTCGTACCAGCCTTCCAGCACTTCGCCGGGCGCCATGTTCTCGATCGCCTCCAGCGTGATGACCATCGGTTCCGGCGGCATCATGCCGCGGTTGTCGAGCGAACGGCTCGGAGCCGCCCAGCCGCTGGCATCGTCATGGCCCGGCCTGGCAGCCGCGGCGCTTTGCTCAGGGGCGGCGGCGATAGTGGCGCTTTCGGGGTTGAAGATGATTTCCCAATCGCCCCCGCCCAGCTCCTTTTCACAATGGGCAAAACCCTTTTTTTTCATCACTGAAAACAGCGGCTCCGGCTTGAAGGTCGCCAGCAGGCGCAAACCCTGGCCGCTTTCGAGCTTCGCTATCGCCTGCATGATTTCCGGAAAAGGCTCGCCGCCGGCCTGCAGGATCGGGCGTACATCGAGTGTCACAAGTGAATCGGTCATGTCATTCTCCTTGAATGGATTGGGAAGAAGAGGAAGCCAGCGGCGATGCGGCGGCCGCCGCGGGCGGCGGCGGTGTCGGCTTGGCCAGCGGCGAT
>JAHFQQ010000215.1:2082-5913 GCA_023259235.1 Polaromonas sp.
GGCGATGGCATGCCCGGCGGCCGCACCGCGCCTGGCTTGGCATTTGGGTCAGGGTGGCGTGCGCGCCAGAATTCGACCACGATCAGCAGCGTGGCCGCCAGTTGCAGGACCGCGGCAATTTTCCAGAGCATCGCCTGGTTGCTGGCAAGGGCAGCACTGGCCAGTACCGTGGCCGCGAAATACAGCGCAAAAGCGGGCCTGGCGCGCGGCTCGTTGACCAGATCCTGGACCCGCGGCACCGGCCCCTTGCCAAGCTTCTTGCCAAAAACCTCCAGCCAGGTGAGAAACGGAATGATCTTGTAGAGCTGGCTCAGGCCGAGTCCGGTCAGGCCACCGAAAACAAACAGATAGCCGATCGCGCCGGCAAAACGCTCCAGCACGCCCCACGCCATGGCCAGCGCGCCCAGCACCAGGGCCAGCGTGATCAGGCCGAGCGCCACGGCCGCGGTCAGGCTGTTCAATTCCAGGTGGCGCCGCTTGCGCGCGCGGTAAAACTCGATGATGTCGGCCAGATAAAACAACGCCCCCAGGCCAGCCAGTGCGGCGCCCAGCACCTTGATCCAGCCAGCCGCCAGGCCGCTCCAGAGCCCCGTCAGCCCGCCCGCGACCAGCAGGGCCAAGCCGGCCACCGTCAGGATCAGCGCCGCATAGGTACTGCGGCGCGGCTCGTCGGGCGCCAGCATGAACATCGACAGCAGGCGGTAGCTGACCCCCATCACCGTCAGCATGAACCAGCCCCCCAGCCCCGCCGCGACATGCAGGCTCAGGCCTCCGCTGATCAGTGTCAGCAGGAAGGCCGGCGGCTGTGGCAGCGCAAAGGCAAGGGCAAAGCCGAGGCCCATCAGGCCTGTCAGCAAAAGGAACACCAGGCTGAAGGCGACAAAACCGGCCGGCAGCGGCAGTGGGCGCGCGCGCCACAGCGTGGCGGCCAGATTGATTGCCCCCAGCACGAAGCCGGTCAGCACCAGGCTGCCGCCGATCGGCAACCAGGCGGTAGTGAGAAAAGGCACGCCGCCCAGGGCCAGGAAGCCGGCCAGCATCGCCGTCAGGCCGGGTGCGATCGCCAGCAGCGAATACAGCGGCAGGCGCTGACTATATAGCGGCGTGTTGGTGATGACGGGGACGAACTGGTACAGCGCGCCCAGCATCAGCAGGCTCAGCCAGCCGATCGTGATCAGGTGTACCCCAACCAGCGTGGCAGGTGCACGCAAGGCCGCCAGCGGATCGACGTAGCCCGCAACGAGCAACACTTCGGCCAGCAAAAGCGCACCAATGGCACACCCAAAGTGCACCATCGTCCAGCGTGAAACTCCCGATCCGATCATCATCGACGTTACCGCCCCGATCTGGCATTTAAAAATACATTCTAAATGCACTTTATAACCGGTGGGGGGAAATACCCTTGCAGTAAACATGGAAACCGAAAGCCCGGCCTGACTTCCCGCTTTCCTGAAAACCAGCGCCTTTGTCAGGGACGAAGCGCGCGCGTCATGGCAGTGGCCCGCTTCCCGGGATGATCAAGCGGGAGCCGCCGAAACATCACAAGGTGTCCGGTGCGGCGCTGATATTGGCAATACCCAGAGTGAAATAAAACACAGCTCCCAAACCCACCGCGGCTTGCGCCCAGATCTTCCCGCCGTGCCTGGCAATGATTCGCTGCACCGTGGCCAGGCCGATACCCGATCCCAAAATTTCAGACGGTGAATGAAGCCGCTGAAAAGCAACAAACAGCTTGTCGGCGTAAGCCATGTCAAAACCGGCTCCGTTGTCCCTGATGTAATAGACCGTTTCACCGTTGACGTCCATGTCCCGGCCAAAATCAATCCGGGCAATTGCCTGCTTTGCAGTGAACTTCCACGCGTTGCCCAGCAGGTGGCGAAGGACGACCGCCAGCAGGCGCGGATCGCCCTGCACCGACAGGCCCTCCTCAACCAGGACATTGGCCTCGCGCCCCGGTTCGGCGTCCTGAAGCTCCTGGATCATCTGCCTGGCGATGGCCGAGAGGTCAACCGTTCCCGGGTGCAGCGAATCGCGTGTCACGTTGGTCAGGGAAAGCAGCCCCTCGATGAGTTCGCCCATCTGCCGCGTTCCGGCCTGAATCCGGTTCAGATAATGCCGTCCCTGTTGGCCCAACTGTTCGCCAGCCACGCGCTCAAGCAACTGGCTGAATCCGTTAATCGTGTTCAGCGGAGAGCGAAGGTCATGCGAGACGGAATAGGCAAAGGTTTCCAGCTCCTTGTTGACCGCTTCAAGCCGTGCGGTGCGCCGGCTCACCCGGCTCTCCAGCTCGGCGTTCAAACGGAGAATGTCCTCTTGCACCTGCCTGCGCCCGGTGATGTCATCGACCACCGCCATGACGCATGCCGGCTGCCCATCAGCCGATTGCACCAGCGACACCGTGACCCGCACCCACACGATGCCGCCGCCCTTTTGCAGGTAACGCTTTTCGTCTGAAAACGTGCTGAATTCCCCGGCGATCATCCGCGCTCTCAGCCCGGCATAGCGAACGCGATCTTCGGGGTGCGTGAGCTCGCGCATGTCCATGATACGCAGCTCGGCCTCGGTATAGCCAATGGTTGCCAGGTACGCCGGATTGGCCATCAGGAAATGCCCCTCAGGCGTGCTCATCACGATGCCGGCCGCAGCGGCGCCAAAGATCAGTTGAACCATCTCCTGGCTGGCTTTGAGTTCCTGCTGCACCCCGCTCCGGCGGTTGGTTTCCTCCTCCAGTTGCAGCGTGTGCTCACCCACGCTGCGGCGCAACTGCACATTCCACAGCAACACCAGCGCCAGCAGCGTAACGGCTGCAACGCCAATGCCCAAAGTCCACTCCGCCCATTGTGCATACGCGTGGGCCTGAACCGCTTCATGCACCGGGCCCGCCAGCGAGTCACCAGCCTGCGCCAGGGCCAGCGTCGCCAAGGCGGCAATGCCCGTTGCACGCCATCCGGCCGATACCAACGAAAAGTTTGAAAGGCGGATCAGGCGACGCATCTTGGATCAAGTCTAGCAGCCCGCGAACGCGGCACCAGAAGCTGGTCTGGCGTGATCCGGACGCTCTGTTTTTGATAGCTTAGCAGGCTTGTTGCACCTGGGCCAGAGGGTTGAAATGCTTGAAAATTTTGCAAAATTTCAGTGGCCTGACGGGTACGGCCCCCAGCTGGTCTTACAATCCGGTACTTGAAAGTCTGCCAGGGGTCGATAAGGGAATCGGCCACACCCCGATCAGGGCCTGCCGGAACGCTTTCAAAGCCCAGAGCGGGCTTAGCTCAGTTGGTAGAGCGTCAGTTTCCCATACTGAAGGTCACCGGTTCGAGACCGGTAGCCCGCTCCAGTAATCAATTTCAGACCAAAAATAAACCGGGCACAAGGCCCGGTTTATTTTGTTGCTGAGTCTGGCTTACAGATCGCGGCAGACGGTATAAACCTGATCCTCAATATACACAGTCGCTGCGGCTGCTGCGACTGCTGGAGCAATATTATTGGCCCCTAACGTGGCGCGGAAGTTGCCAGTGGTTGTTACCCCATCATCGAGTTGCCGATCCAGGGCTGCAGCCGATTTCCCGGGGACATTGCCCATGCATACCTGCAGCTTCGCTACCGGGCGCCCCTGTGTGATCGCATTGACAACACCCGTTCGGCCACCCCACGCATTCAGTGGCAAGGCATTGACTGCCGTGGCAGCAGGATCGCCTGCCAGATAACCCGCCGCACGCAGGTGCCTGAAAAACAATTCATTCTCGGCGCCACCTGCTGGATTAAAAGTTGTCGCTGCGGTCGCCAATAAAATGCCGTTCCCGCTGCCGCCCGTCATCGTTGCCCAGACTCCCC
>JAHFQQ010000216.1 GCA_023259235.1 Polaromonas sp.
CTCGGCCATCGACGAACATGCGCGCGTCAACACGACCTCGGTTTATACCTCCGCGCGCATCTTCCCGATGCTGCCGGAGCGTCTGTCAACCGACCTGACCTCGCTCGGCGCCGGCGAGGACCGGCTGGCGCTGGTGACCGAGATGGTCTTCGACGCTGACGCCACGCTGGCGAGTTCCACGGTATACCGGGCCATGGTGCGCAACCAGGCCAAGCTGGCCTACGACGCCGTCGCTGCCTGGATCGAAGGAGAAGGCACGCTGCCAGCCGCGGCCGCGGCCGTTCCGGGCATGGAAGCGCAGTTGCGCGCGCAGGACGCCGTGGCGCAGCAGTTGCGGAAACGCCGGCACACGGAAGGCTCGCTGGAATTCGAGACTTTCCAGCCCCGGGCCGTGTTTGATGGGGAGAAGGTCGTTGACATTCGGCAGCAGGTGCAAAACCGCGCGCGCCAGCTGATTGAGGAAGTGATGATCGCCACCAATGGCTGCACTGCGCGCTACCTGGCCGCGCGGGGCGGCGCATCGCTGCGGCGCGTGGTCCGCTCGCCTGAGCGCTGGCTGCGCATCGTGGAAGTGGCGAGGAGCTACGGCGAATCGCTGCCCAATGAGCCCGACTCGAAAGCGCTGGAGACCTTTTTGGCCAAACGCCATAAGGCCGACCCGCTGCGCTTTCCCGATTTGTCCCTGGTCATCGTCAAGCTCATGGGCCGGGGCGAGTACATAGTGGAATCGCCCGGCAAGGCGCCCATCGGCCACTTCGGCCTGGCGGTGCGCAACTATACCCACGCCACCGCGCCCAACCGGCGCTTCCCCGACCTGATCACCTCGCGGCTGCTCAAGGCGGCGTTGGCCGACCAGCCGCCGCCGTACTCGAATGCCGAGTTGGAAAAGCTGGCCCTGCACTGCACCCAGCAGGAAGATGCCGCCCAAAGGGTGGAGCGGCGAATGCGCAAGTCCGAGGCGGCGCTGCTGCTTGAATCGCGCATCGGCGAGCGCTTTGACGCCATCGTGACCGGCAACACCGACGCCGGCGTCTGGGTCCGGATCTTCTCGCCACCGACCGAAGGCAAGCTGGTGATGGGTGCGGCCGACTTCAAGGTCGGAGAGAAAATCCGCGTCAAGCTCGTTGCGGCGAATGTGGAGAGCGGCTTCATCGACTTCATGCGGACCGACTGAGCCACCCCAATGGTTTGGCCCGCTGCGTCAAACCTGGAAACGGCAGTCAGACGACCGCGCCGAACAGCGCACCCACACCCGCGGTGATGGCCATGGCGAGCGCGCCCCAGAAGGTGACCCGCCGCGCACCCGCCAGAACACCAGCGCCGCCTGCGCGCGCTGCCATGGCGCCCAACCCGGCCAGAAAAACCAGCGAGGTTCCCGACACCCAGGGAATCAGGCCTTGCACCGGAGCCAAAGCGGTGACGGCCAGCGGCAGCACGGCTCCAACCGCGAAGCTTGCGGCGGAGGCGAATGCCGCCTGAACCGGCCGCGCGGTCAATGCTTCCGAGATGCCAAGCTCGTCGCGCGCATGAGCGCCCAGCGCATCATGCGCCATCAGTTGCCCTGCAACCTGTTGCGCCAGATCGGGGGGCAGCCCGCGCGCAACATAGATGGTCGCCAGTTCGCGGCGTTCCGCGGCGGGGTCCGCATCGAGCTCGACACGCTCGCGCGCCAGGTCGGCTTTTTCGGTATCCGCCTGGGAATGAACCGAGACATATTCACCGGAAGCCATCGACATCGCTCCCGCCATCAGTCCCGCAACACCGGCCACCAGAACACTGTGCTGGTCTGAGCCGGCCGCCGCAACGCCGACCACCAGACTGGCCGTCGAGACGATGCCGTCGTTGGCGCCGAGCACGGCAGCGCGCAACCAGCCGATGCGATCGGTACGATGGCGTTCAGCGTGGCGACGCAATGATTTCATGGCAGTTCTTTCGATCGACGGGTGGGATTGAAGCTCGACCGCAACACAAGTGCCCGTACACTTCATGCGAGTGCTTAGATTGGAGCATACCCATGATCATCCGGCCGGGCAATCAGCCGCCCCCACCCGCCAAGACAGGCGGGGATCTGCCCGGGCTCCACCCGGACATTTTCAAGCTCGGCTTCGTCAGCTTTCTCACCGACCTCAGCTCGGAGATGATTTTTTCGGTGTTTGCAGTCTTTTTCACGACCATCGCCGGGGCGTCCGCATCCTTGCTGGGGCTGATTGAAGGGCTCGCCGACTTCTCGGCATCGTCCCTCAACTACCTGGCGGGCTGGCTGTCTGACCGAAGCGGCAAGCGCAAGTCCTTCGCCATCGCGGGCTACGGCTTTTCGACACTGGCCAAGACCATCCTGCTGGTGAGCAGTTCCATCCTTGGCCTGAGCCTGTTCCGGGTGATCGAACGCCTGGGCAAGGGTTTTCGCGGTCCACCGCGCGACGCCTGGCTCTCCAGCATTGCCAGCCAGAAAACACGCGGCTATTCGTTTGGCGTGCACAAGGCGCTCGACAAGGCGGGCGCGGTGCTTGGCCCGCTGGCCGCCTATGGCTTGCTCAAGTGGCTTGGCGAGTCGGCGGGCACTTACCACACGCTGTTCTGGGTCGCCTTCATCCCGGCCGCGCTGGCTGTGGCCATGCTGGCGATCATCCAGGACAAGCCCGGTACTCCCCACGAGCGCGAGAGCGTCAGCCAGAACTGGCAACTGCTCAGCCCCGGGTTCAAGCGCTTCCTGATTCCGGCGGGCATCTTCTCGCTGGCGTACTTCAGCCTCGGGTTTTTGCTGCTGAAGGCGCATGACACCGGTTTCAGCATGACGGACATCGTGCTGCTTTACGCCTTGTTCAACACCACCTGCGTCATGGTGGCGCCTCTTGTGGGCAAGCTCGGCGACCGGGTCGGGCGCAGCCGCATCGTCGTGCTGGGCTACGCCATTTACGGCTTGATCAACCTTGGGCTGGTATTTGCCAGCAGCAAGTGGCAACTGGTGGCGCTGTTTGCGATTTACGGCGTTTTTTATGCCATCGACGAATCGCAGGGCAAGGCGTTCATCGCGGACATCGAGCCGGAACGCCGTGCCACGGCCATGGGCGTTTACAACTTCGCGACTGGTGTGCTTTACCTGCCGGCCTCGCTGGCGGCGGGCGCATTATGGACGCTTGCGCCGAATCTTGCGTTTGGGCTGGCTGCGCTGCTGTCGCTGGCCGCGATCGCGGCATTTGTGGCACTCAAGCCCGGCGCATCCATATAGCGTCATGGCGGCGCGCAAGCTCCCGATTCTCTTCGGGCTGCCCGGGTCAGACACGGGATCAAGGCATATTGCTATTTAATAGAGAGCATACTATGACCATAGTATCTGGTCTGGAACAACTATCGACTGGAAACAACGCGAACCTTCAGGCCGCCCAGTTCCGTCGAACCCACAATCTGCAACTCCAGCCGATGCGCGGCCGCGATGCGCCGCACAATCGACCAACCCAGTCCGCTACCGCTCTCCGGGCTTCCAGGCACCCTGAAGAACCGCTCACCAAGACGCTGGCGTTCGGGGTCGGCCAGGCCCGGCCCGCTGTCTTCGACACTCAACACAATAAATCCGCTTTCCCGCTGCACCGGCACCTTGATTTGCGCCGACGGCGGGCTGTAGCGCACCGCGTTATCGACCAGGTTGCGCACCAGCACCGCCAGCAGCGTCTCGTTGCCAGGAATGCTGCACGGCTCGATGGCCTCGAATTCCAGCGTCTGATTTTTACCAAGCGCCTTGGGTGCGACTTCACCTACCACCTGCCGGGTCAACGCGCTCAGATCGACGGCGGCCATGTCGGGCACGGCGTCCGCTTCCAGCCTGGACAGGGTCAGTAATTGCTCGACCAGTCGCGTGGCGCGGTCGCAGCCGTCCAGCGTGCCTTGCAGCGCATGCCGGCGCAAGGTGTCGTCGGCTTCGCCAAGCGCCACCTGCGCCTGCATGCGAATCGCCGCAATCGGCGTGCGCAGTTCGTGCGCAGCATCGGCCGTGAAGCGCCGTTCAGATTCCAGCAGCGTGCCAATACGCTCAAACAAACCATTCAGCGCGGTGACCATGGGAGCCATCTCCGAAGGCGCGCCGTCAAGCGAAACCGGCTGCAGCGCCAGCGCCTGACGCCCGGCCAGAGTGCGCCCGAGTCGACGTATCGGCGCCACCCCGCGGTACACCGCCCACCACACCGCCAGCGCCAGCAGCGGCAAGGCCACCGCCATCGGCCAAAGCATGCTGTGCAGCACGGCCCACAGGATGGAGGACCGCAAACTCGTGCGTTCTCCCACATACACCTGCACGTCGCGCTCGGCACCAGCAGTTGCAAAGACACGCCAGGCGTCGCCCTCGATCTGCACCGTCTTGAACCCGGTCTTGAAATGCTTGCCGACCTCGACCATCGGGGCGCTCGGCGCGTTGGCCGAGCGCAGCGCCAGCCGGCCTTCATGAAAGACCTGGAACGCCACCTTGGGCGCATAGCGGTGCAAGGTGGGCGCGTCGATTCCGTGTTCGTCGTCTCCGACATCATGCGCCTGTTGGACCACCAGCAGCGCGGCGGCCTGCGCGAGGTGGCTGTCGAGCAATTCATCAAGTTCCTGGCGCGCGTCAAACCAGGTCAGCACCGCCGTGGCCAGCCAGACGCCCACCACCGCGGCGAGCACCAGTGTCAGCAACTGGCCTTGCAGCGAGCGCGGCGGCTTGACACGGGTCATGATTTCGGTGCGTCGCTCAGCAGCATGTAGCCCACGCCACGCACGGTCTGGATCAGCGAGGCACCGAGCTTGCGCCTGAGATTGTGGATGTGCACCTCGACGGCATTGCTTTCCACCTCCTTGCCCCAGCTGTAAAGCTGCTGCTCAAGCTGTTCACGCGAAAGCACGCGGTCGGCGCTCAGTATGAACGTTTGCAGCAGATCAAATTCGCGGGTTGACAGCGTGACGGCAACACCTGCCTGGCGCACGGAACGCGCCGCCGGATCAAGAACGACATCCTGCGCGCTCAGGCACTCCTGCGGCGCGCCATGGGCGCGGCGAACCAGCGCGCGCAACCGGGCCGCAAGCTCATGCAGATCGACCGGCTTGACGACATAGTCATCAGCGCCAACGTCAAGGCCGCGAATCCGGTCCGGCACGGCGTCGCGCGCGGTCAGCACCAGCACTGGTGTAATGATGCGCGCTTGCCGAACAGCGACCAGCACATCCAGGCCATCCTTGCGCGGCAACCCGAGGTCGAGTACCGCCGCGGCGTAGGGCTGGGCGCGCAACTCGCGCTCTGCGGCCTCGCCATCGCGCACCCAATCGACCTGAAAGCCGAGCTGGCGCAGTCCCGCCTGCAAGCCGTCACCGAGCAACGGGTCGTCTTCGGCAAGCAAAATACGCATGACCGGAATTGTCCCATGAAGAATTGTCCAGCCATCAATCAGTCGTTGTCGCGATCGTGGTTGCCGGCCCTGGCTGATGCCACGGCTCCGGCGTCAGGGCCAGCGCTCGAGGGCGCGCCTTGCCACTGCAGCCACCAGAAGCCCAGCACGGCTACCAGCATCAGCGCCGAAACAGTTCGCCAGGCGCTGCGCACAGCCTGTTGCGGCAAGCCCGGCTTGCGCCCGTGAATCATCGCGCCGACCAGGTTTTCCTTGTGCAACCAGCTGGCGACCACGACACCCAGGACGTGAACACCGATCACGCCGAGCATGAAGCCGCTCGCAGCCTCGTGAAGATCCCCCAACCAGCCGCCAGCCAACTCGTTGTAGGACGCCCAGCCGGTCGCAACCACAACCACGGTCGAAACCAGCAGCAGGACAATGGCCACCGCACCTGCGGGGTTGTGGCCCAGGTGATGCTCAGGCTTTCCGCGCAGCATGGTTCCAACG
>JAHFQQ010000217.1 GCA_023259235.1 Polaromonas sp.
GCCGAGTACGTGGTCGATTTCCTGCCCAAGATCAAGATTGAAGCGGCAATTTCTGACGAGCTGGTGGATCGCGTGATTGAGGCGATTGAAAGCGCGGCGCGCACCGGCAAGATCGGCGACGGCAAGGTCTTTGTCTACAACCTCGAGCAGGTTGTGCGCATTCGCACCGGTGAAACCGGCAAGGAGGCCTTATGAATTTTTGCGGGACAGACCGCAGCGACACGAAGTGCGCAAGCTCTGTCCCCAACTGTTCAGATGCGGGACAGACCATGGCGACACGAATTTCGCAAGTCCTGTCCCCAACCATTCAACCCAGATCACGAGAACACTGACATGAAAAAACTGCTTGCCTCCCTGGCTTTGGGATTGAGTCTGCTTGGCGGCGCTGCTGGCGTGCTCGCACAGGCACCTGCTGCTGCCATCGCCGCCTCTGAATCCGCGGCCCCGGCCGCTGCCGCTCCCACGGCGATTACCGCGCCGCCTGCCGCCGCGTCCGCGCCGGTCCCCAACAAGGGCGATACCGCATGGATGATGGTCTCGACCCTGCTGGTAATTTTGATGACCATTCCCGGCCTGGCCCTGTTCTACGGTGGCCTGGTGCGCAGCAAAAACATGCTGTCGGTGCTGATGCAGGTCATGGTCACTTTTTCAATGATCGTGGTGCTGTGGCTCATCTACGGCTACAGCCTGGCCTTCACCGAAGGAAATGCCTTCTTTGGCGGATTCGACCGGCTGTTCATGCGGGGCATCTGGGACAATGTTGCCGGCAGCTTTGCCAACGGCGCGACCTTCAGCAAGGGCGTGGTGATTCCGGAAATTGTTTTTGCAGCCTTCCAGGCCACCTTTGCCGCCATTACCTGCACGCTCATCGTCGGTGCGTTTGCCGAACGCATGAAGTTCGCCGCCGTGCTGATGTTCATGGCCATCTGGTTCACCTTCAGCTACGCGCCAATGGCGCATATGGTGTGGTTCTGGATGGGTCCTGACGCCTATACCGGCAAGGAAGTGGTCGATGCGATGAACGCCAGGGCCGGATACCTCTGGCAGTCCGGCGCGCTTGATTTTGCCGGCGGCACTGTGGTGCACATCAACGCTGCCGTAGCCGGTCTGGTTGGCGCCCTCATGGTGGGCAAGCGCATCGGTTATGGCAAGGAATCCATGGCCCCGCACAGCCTGACACTGACCATGGTCGGCGCCGCCTTGCTGTGGGTTGGCTGGTTCGGCTTCAACGCAGGCTCCGCGCTGGAGGCTAATGGCTTTGCCGCGCTGGCTTTCATCAACACCCTGGGTGCTACCGCTGCCGCCGTGCTGGCGTGGTGCGTCGGCGAGGCGCTGATGCGTGGCAAGGCCTCGATGCTGGGGGCTGCCTCGGGCGCGGTGGCCGGGCTGGTGGCCATTACGCCGGCAGCCGGCAACGTCGGCATCGGTGGCGGCCTGGTCATCGGTCTGGCGGCGGGCTTTGCCTGCCTCTGGGGCGTCAATGGCTTGAAGAAACTGCTCGGCGCCGACGACTCGCTCGACGTGTTCGGCGTGCATGGCATCGGCGGTATCCTGGGCGCGTTGCTGACGGGTGTATTCAACTCCCCGAGCCTGGGCGGTCCCGGTTTTGTGGCGGATTGGGTCACGGCCACTGGCGTAACCGTGGCCGACTATTCCATCGTGTCGCAAGTGTGGATTCAGGCCAAGGCCGTTTTGACCACCATCGTGTGGTCGGGCGTGGTGTCTTTCATCGCCTACAAGGTGGTGGATATGACCATTGGGCTGCGCGTCAGCGAAGAAGATGAACGCCAGGGCCTGGACATCACCTCGCATGGTGAAACCGCCTACAACCGTTGAGGTCATGACGTGGTTGTCCGCACCGGAGATTTAGATCAGGCATTGGAAGAGGCCCAAGACCGGGGGTGTGGCAGGGGCGCTTCCTTCAATGGAGGTCCCCTGTGCCGATGCGGAAATCGGTTGTTGATCATTCCATTCAGGCATTCTGGATGTAGTGATCTTCCCTGCTGGCCACGCCTGCGGTGAAAAGTTCCGCACACAATTGTTCTATCCACTGGTGAGCTGGCACATCGTTGAAAAACCGCTCCCTGACTTGGCTGAAATAGGGGGTCGCGATGGCCCACTGGGTAAACTCATCAAGAGGTTGCCGTTGAATCTCGAGTAATTTGAACTTGAGCAAGACCTTCGCGGCGTGGCGTGCATGCTTGCGCGGGTTTTTGACAAATGATTCCAGGCGCAGGCGCGCGCGCGCCAATACATCAGGCGTGTAGGCGAAGACCCGGCCATGCCCGGGAATCACAGTTTTCGGGTCTAGCTGCTCAATCAGGTCAAGCGTCGCGGTAACTTCTGAGAAAGCATTGATCCCTTCCAGTTCCGGGAATACCACGCCGAAACCGTTTTCCCACAAGGCATCGGCTGAGATCAGGATTTTTGCCGCAGGTTCGAAAAAGACAAGAGAATGCGGATCGTGTCCGGCGGCGGCGTGAACTTGCCAGACACTGGCGCCAAACCGCATTTGCGTCCCCGGCTGCAGCGTCTGGCTGAATTTAAACTGCGGACAAAGCTGGCCGGTCGGGATATAGGTGAGCGCAATCGGATCCCATTGCGCGACGTGGCTGGCCTGGCCTGGCGGAATAAGCGTTTCAAGATCCGGATAACGGGACTGCAGCGCCGCGTTCCCGCCACAGTGATCGCTGTGCAAATGGGTGTTGACGAGAAAATCAAGTGGCCGCTTGTCCAGAATGCCCTCAACCAGGCGCAATGTCTGCGCGGAATGGGTGCAGTAGCCGCTGTCCACCAACACGGTCTTGCCGCCATCGACGAACAGGATATTGTTTGCCGAAAGCCAGCCGCGTTCGAAGACGTGCAATCCATCCGGTAAGTCGGGTGTCGCCGTCATATGGTCAATGCAGGCAGCTATCGGGCCGACGCACGCAACTCGCGCCTGAGAATTTTTCCGACATTGGTTTTAGGCAGTTCATCGCGGAACTCAATATATTTCGGGCGCTTGTAGCCAGTCAGATGCTGGTGGCAATACGCGCTCACATCGTCTTCAGTCAGGGCCGGGTCGTCTCTGACGACAAAAATCTTGACGGCTTCGCCCTGTTTGTCGTCCACCACACCGATCGCCGCGCACTCTATAACCCCAGGGCACAATGAAATGATGCCTTCAAGTTCATTGGGGAAAACATTGAAGCCCGAAACGATGATCATGTCTTTCTTGCGGTCGATGATTTTAGTGTAGCCGCGCTCATCCATCACCCCAATATCGCCGGTTCGCATGAAGCCGTCGCGGGTGAAGGCCGTTTCATTTTCTTCGGGCTGCCGGTAGTAGCCCGTCATCACTTGCGGGCCCCTGATGCAGATTTCGCCGGAATCGCCAAGCGCCAGGGACTGCCCGTCATCATCCTTGATGGCTACTTCAATGCTCGGCAGTGGCAAGCCGATCGTGCCTGTGAACTCCCGGTTGTTTATCGGGTTGTTGGTGCCGATGGCGCAGGTCTCGCTCATGCCCCAGCCCTCGATCATGGGGCAACCGGTGACCTCCAGCCAGTGGCGGGCGGTTCCTTCCGACGCTGCCATGCCGCCGGCCTGCGAAACGCACAGACTGGAAAAGTCAACCGTCTTGAATTGAGGATGCTGCAGCAAGGCATTGAACAGGGTATTGACCGCCGGCAACATGTGAAATGGCCGCTTCTTCAGCACCTCAATGAATTTGCCAAAGTCGCGGGGATTGGGGATCAGCGTCAGATGGGCGCCCCAGCGAATGGTCAGCAGACACAGTGTCAGCGCGAAGATGTGATACAGCGGCAAAGCCGCAATGTTGTTGATCTTGCTGACATCGCCCACACGGCCCAGCGCCGGCGTGAACCATGCTTCGGCTTGCAAAATGGCGGCAACGATGTTGCGGTGCGTGAGCACTGCGCCTTTGGACAAACCGGTGGTGCCGCCGGTGTATTGCAAAAAGGCAATCGAGTCCAGGTTGCATGGTGCAGGCTTGAGTGTCTGGTGCCTTCCCTGCGCAACGGCACGGCTGAATTCAGTGACTGTTCGGCCATCGCTCAGGGGCAGCTTGAAAGCCGGAACCATTTTGGCCAGATGACGAACCGCGAAAGTGATCCAGTGGCCGTACCAGAAGCCAAGCAGATCGCCCATGGACGCGATGACGACGTTCTTGACGGGCGTGCTTTCAATCACGTCGGCCAGCGTGCCCGCAAAGTTTTCCAGAATCACGATGGTGGTGGCCCCGCAGTCCTTGAGTTGATGCTCCAGTTCGTGCGCGGTGTAGAGCGGGTTGACATTGACACAGGTATAGCCGGCCCGCAAAACGGCCGCCATGGTGACAGCGAATTGCGGCACGTTGGGCAGCATGATGGCGACCCGCGCGCCCGGCGCAAGGCCCAGGTTCTGCAGCCAGGCACCCAATGCGCATGACAGGCTGTCAAGTTGTGCGTAAGACATCCAGCGGTCCATGCAGACCGAAAACGGATTGTCCGCATTTTTTTTGAATGAATCTTCCAGCAGTTGATTGAGCGAGTGAAATTGCTCCGGATCAATTTCGTGGGCAACGCCGTCGGGGTAACTGTTGAGCCAATGCCGGTTCATAAAAACTCCTTGCGGCTGATTGTGAAAGCATTACAGTTCAATCCGCATGGGGCTTTTCCCAATGCCGGCCTGCTATGAAGGACTCGCCGCCAGCAAATGGCTCAATTGGGTCTCGCAGGTGACAGTTCCACCCTCAAACAGCAGCCGGATCCACCCCAGCTCACGCTCCCTGACCAACTTCAGGAACTCGTCTGATCCGCGCATTTCGGCAAACGCGTCGAAGCCGGTTTCCAGAAAATGTTGAAACGCGGTCAGGCCTGCGGACGCCGCCGGACGCCGCATCATCCTGAGCAAGGTACGCAGCCCCGGCGCGCGTGTCAGACGGTTTAGCGACTGTCCGAGCTGCAGCACCACCGCGAGCTGCCGGTGCCGCCCGGCAGCGTCTCCCGCCGTACGCCAGCAATGGACATAGCGGGCGCATTCACTGCCCTGCGGGTTGGCCGATTGTTCCGCGCGCCAGCGTTGCGCCATCAGATCGTCCAGTGTCTCCGTCAACGCATGGACCTCGGCCAGCGCCGCGGCCGTGTTGACGACAGCTTGCGGAAACAGCCTGGCGATGGTGCTGGCAATGCGGGAAAATTGCTGATCGCGCTCGGTATAGTCCTTGTCGCTGTACAGCTCATGCAGGAAGAAGGCGGTGGCCGATTGATAGCGTGGACTGTGCAGCAGGTCAGGGTAGGTGGCCTGAAAGCGGCGTGCCTGGAACCGTTTGACTTCAGCGCTTGCCTGTGCCAGGGCAGGGTCGGCGTCGTGCCGCTGCCGAAGTTCAAACACAGTTTGCAGCGCGTCGTGAATCTTGCGGGCGGAAGGGTCCATACAGTACTGAAGTTTATCGGGCTTCATTGGGCCGGCTCTAGGGACGGCGCTCTATTGAAACGGTGGTGGTCATGAGAAACTTCCGCCATGCAAAGAAGAACGCTACTCAAACTCGGCGGCGTGTCAGCGGCGATGCTGGTTGTTGCTGGCGGCGCGCTGGCCCTGCTGCAGCCGGGTCTGCAAGGCGGCGTATTGAGCGCTGCGGGTCGTGAGGTGTTTGCAGCGGTCGGCCGCGCCGTGCTCGACAAGAGCCTGCCCGCTGACGATGGCGCGCGCGAGGTCGCGCTCAATGGCCTGCTCAGCCGGATTGATAGCCTGGTGCAGGCACTGCCACCGCACGCGCAAGGCGAGCTGTCG
>JAHFQQ010000218.1 GCA_023259235.1 Polaromonas sp.
CGCCAACTGCACTTGTCGAGCTGCTCGCAGGACAGCGGAGTACGGGCCCCCTGGTGTGCCTGCAAGCCCTGCAGGTTTTTGGAAAACTCACGGATCAGATAGCTGCCCGGTAGCCAGACCGGCAATGAGACCCGTTGCAGTGCAGCGGGCTGCGCAATGGTGAGGGTGACGCAAAACAGATGGGCGTGCAGCCCGCCGATCTCGACGCGGTAGTGAATGGGAGCGGAGGTCTTTTGCAAGGGCTGAACGGTCAAATTGGCCAAAATGTTTGCGGTGGATGGTGTTGTGCGTAATTGCTATCTGGCTTTCGAGGAGGCCAGCATTTTCTCGATTTGCTGGACGCTGATAGCCCCTGGCACCCGCGAACCGTCGGCAAAAAACACCGTGGGCGTGCCAGTGATCTTGTGCTTCTTGCCGAAGTCCACATTGCGCTCAAGGGCGTTCGTGTCGCAGGTCGCGGCGGCGGCGGGCTGCTCGCGCAGCATCCAGCCGACCCAGGTTTTTCCCTTGTCCCTGGCGCACCAGATGTTGCTGGACTTGTCAATGGAATCCTGGCCCAGGATGGGATAGAGAAACACGTAAATCGTCACGTCGCTGGTCTTTTCGAGGTCACGCTCCAGGCGCTTGCAATAGCCGCAGTTTGGATCTTCAAACACGGCCATCTTGCGTTTTCCGGTGCCGCGCACCACAGTAAAGGCATCCTTGAAGGGCAGGGCGTCAAAATCAATGGCACTGAGTTTGGTGACGCGTTCCTCGGTCAGGTTGCGCTTGCTCCGGATGTCGAGCAACTGGCCCTGGAGCAAAAAGTTGCCCTCGGCGTCGGTGTAAAAAATGTCGCCGCCATTGACGCGAATTTCATACAGGCCGTTCATCGGCGTGCTGCTCACTTCGTCGATCTTCGTGAAGCTGGGCAGTCTTTCCGCAAGATTTTTGCGGATCGTCGCCTCCTGCGCAAACGTTGAGCCGAGGCCGCCCGTCAGCAGGCACAGCAAGGCAAATGTTTTCAGCAATTTCATGTTCATCCCGGGTTCTTTCAATAAATCGTCAACTGTTTTCCAAAGTCTCATAACCCTGCCGCCTGGCGCGCCAGCCAGCGCTTGAGAAGGCTGCTGCGGGCGACACCATTCATGCCCCAATTGCGCAAGACCTGCCATGCTCCGTCGGTTTGCGCAAAGAGGCCATGCAAACCGTCAGTCACCGCGCCCATCGCCGCCACGTCGGCCTTGCGGGCCCTTTCGTAGCGGCGCAGCAGCTTTTCATCGCCCAGCTCGCGCCAGTATTCACGCTGCGCAATCACCTTGGCCAGCCCGGCTACATCCGCCAGGCCCAGGTTGAATCCCTGCCCGGAGAGCGGGTGCACAGTATGCGCGGCATCCCCCGCCAGCGCCCAGCCCGGCCCAACCCAATGCGCCGCGCCGGATAGCGCCAGGGGCCAGCTGACGCGTTCGCTTGTCAGGCGCGAAATCTCCACGTCCTGGCCACATGCCGCTTGCAGTGCCGCGCAAAATTCTTCCGGTGGCAAGGCCTCCAATACGGTGGCACGCGCTACGGAGACAGACCAGACCAGCGCCACGGAGTTCCCGTCCGGCCCCGATAAAGGCAACAGCGCCAGGATGTCGCCATGGGTAAACCATTGGCGCGCAACTCCGGCGTGAGGCTGGCCCAACTCGAGCCGGGCTGCAAGGGCCTTTTGCGGGTAGGGCTTGACGGTCCATTGAACGCCAAACTCATCGCGGCTCTTGCTCGCTTTTCCTTCGCATATCACGTTGAGCGCGGCCGGGCCGGGCCGCGCCACGGTCTCGATATGGGGTTGATAGCGAATCGCCTGAATCAGTTGCTGCTCCAGGGCGGGCACTTCCACAATCCACGCCAGCGCTTCCTGCGCCGCGCCTTGCGCAGTGAAGTCGATCCTTCCGCCGTCGTCGCCCCATATCCGCATCTCCCGCACCGGAGTGACAAAGGGCGCTTCGGGCCAGGCCCGCAGAGTCTCAAGCAGGTTTCGGGAAGCGCTATTCAAGGCATAGGCGCGCACATCCGGATGAGGCGCCGCGTCAGGCTGCCCGGTCGGTGCAGCATGGCGTTGCGTGACCAGGGCCACGCGCAAACGCTCGCGCGCCAGCAGCAAGGCCAGTGCGCGACCCACCACGCCGTCACCGCGGATGCAGACATCAAAGGGTTTGGACATGCCCCATTTTAGGAGGCAGTGCAAAATCGGGCTCTGGCGACCGAATGAACCCCTGAATTGACCCGAACCTGAAAAGGACTTGATCAAAAGTGAACGACTTGTCTGGCCACACCCCGTCTGATGCACCGGCCGAGGTGACTGCTGCCATCTCGCGACTGTATCTATATCCGGTCAAGTCCTGCGCCGGGGTGCCGGTGCAGGAAGCCCTCCTGACCGAAACCGGGCTGGAATTTGACCGCGCATGGATGGTGGTGGACGGCCAAGGACAATTTCTCACGCAGCGCGCGCTGCCGCGCATGGCGCTGATCCGGCCGCAACTCAAGACTTGCGAGATGGTGCTGCGCGCCCCCGGCATGCTGGCGCTGCACATTGCGCTGGATGCGGTGGAAGCGCCGGCGCGCGTGCGCGTCTGGAATGACGATGTGGCCGCTTTCGACATGGGCGCCGTCGCCGCCCAGTGGTTCAGCGATTTTCTGGGCATTCCGGCGCGCCTGGTGCGCTTTGACCCGGATTGCCAAAGAATCTCGAATCTGCAATGGACCGGAGGAATTAGAGCGCTCAATCAGTTCAGTGACGCGTATTCGCTGCTGATCATCAGCCAGGCCTCGCTGGACCATCTCAACGGGAAGCTGCTGGCCGCGGGCGCTGCCGCCGTGGAACTGGCGCGGTTTCGGCCCAACATCGTGCTGGGTAACGCGGTTGCGGCCAGCGCGGTCAGTGAGCTGTTACCGCATGATGAAGACCGGCTCGAGACGTTGCAGATCGACACGGAGCAGGGCGTGGTGCGCCTCAAACCAGTCAAGCCCTGCGTGCGCTGCCCGATTCCCAACATTGATCCAGCCACCGCCATCAGCAGCCCCGAGGTCAGTGACATGCTGCAAAGCTACCGCCACGACGTTCGTGTCGATGGGGCGGTGACTTTTGGCATGAACGCGATCATCTTGCGCGGCTTCGACCACCTGCTCAAGGTGGGTCAGGTCGTGCAGGCCAACTACAAATTTGATTGAATTCCTGATCTGCCACACAAGATTCAAGGGATCAGACATTCACCGCCGAGGAATGGAGGAGACGGAGTTACGCAGAGGAAAAACAAACAATATAGAAAGGAATAACCTCCGGTTTTCCTCCGCGTCCTCCGTTCCTCCGCGGTGAATGCATTGGCAGTTCGCTTCCCCAACCCCGCATCGAATACACTTGCATCCCTGTTTTTGAAGGTTTGTCATGAGTTTGAAGTGCGGCATTGTCGGTTTGCCCAACGTCGGAAAATCCACCCTGTTCAATGCGTTGACCAAAGCGGGGATTGCAGCCGAAAACTACCCTTTCTGCACCATCGAGCCCAATGTGGGCATTGTCGAGGTGCCCGATCCGCGTCTGGATGCCCTGTCGGCCATCGTCAAGCCGCAAAAGGTCCAGCGTGCGATTGTCGAGTTTGTCGATATCGCCGGCCTGGTGGCGGGCGCCAGCACCGGCGAGGGACTGGGCAACAAGTTTCTGGCCCATATCCGCGAGACCGACGCCATCATCAACGTGGTGCGCTGCTTTGAAGACGACAACGTGATCCACGTCGCCGGCAAGGTCGATCCGGTTTCCGACATCGAAGTGATCCAGACCGAACTCTGTCTGGCCGATCTGGCGGCGGTTGAAAAAGCCCTGCACCGGGTCACCAAGTCGGCGCGTTCAGGCGACAAGGAATCGATCAAGCTGGCCGCCATTCTGGAAAAGTGCCAGGCCGCGCTCAACCAGGCCAGGCCGGTGCGTTCGCTCGATTTCAGCAAGGAAGAGCTGCCGCTGCTGCAGCAGTTTTTCCTGATCACCGCCAAGCCCGCCATGTTCGTGGCCAATGTGGCTGAAGACGGTTTTGAGAACAACCCCTTCCTGGACCGCCTGCAGGCTTTCGCGGCCGCGCAGAACGCACCGGTGGTCGCCATCAGCGCCAAGCTGGAAGCCGAAATGGCGGAAATGAGTGATGAAGACCGCCAGATGTTCCTCGAAGAGCTGGGCCAGACCGAGCCGGGCCTGAACCGCCTGATTCGCGCCGCCTACAAGCTGCTGGGGCTGCAAACCTACTTCACCGCCGGCGTGAAAGAAGTGCGCGCCTGGACCATTCATGTGGGCGACACGGGGCCCCAGGCTGCGGGGGTGATTCACACCGATTTTGAAAAGGGCTATATCCGCGCCCAGACCATCGCTTATGAAGACTTCATTACCTTCAAGGGTGAGCAGGGAGCCAGGGACGCCGGCAAGATGCGCGCCGAAGGCAAGGAATATGTCGTCAGGGATGGCGATGTGATGAACTTTTTGTTCAGCTCCTAGCCGGCAGGGGCGAGTTTTCTTGTAACTACTCAGGCAGGAGTAGCAGTTTCCGGCGCATAGGCGCAAAGGACGCAAAGAAAAATATTTTTCACTCCTTGGCGTACTTTGCGTCTTGGCGCCTATGCGTTGGAAGCTGGTCTTTGCGGGTGGGCTGAGCAGTTACGTTTTCTTAAGCTTTTTAGGCCTCTAGCCCAATAGGTACAGGTGTAGTAAGCTATTAAAGTAATAGCGATTTGTCTTTTGTTTTCGCCGCACCCACCAGGACACACACTGCCATGACCGAAGCGCAACGCCTTGCCAAACGCCTTGCGCAAATGCTGCCGTGCTCACGCCGCGAGGCCGAGCAGTACATCGAAGGCGGCTGGGTCCGGGTGGATGGCGTGGTGGTCGAGGAACCCCAGTTCAGGGTGCTGAACCAGACCATTGAGCTGTCCTCCGACGCCAGTTTGCTGGCGCTTGAACCAGTGACGCTGTTGCTGCACAAGCCCGCGGGATATGAGACCTCTGCCGCTGCCCGGTTGCTGTCAATGGCCAGTCGGACGCCCGACGACCGCTCTGACATCCGCCCGCTTAAAAAACATTTTTCCGCCTCGGAACTGGCCACGCCGCTGGCCGCGGCGGCGAGCGGCCTGCTGGTGTTTACCCAGGACCGGCGCGTGGCGCGCAAGCTGCGCGAAGATGCCGCGGTGCTCGAGCATGAGGTGCTGGTCGAGGTGAGTGGCAGCATCAAACCCGGCGGCCTGGAGCGTCTAAACCGCGTTGACCATGGTTTCACTTTCAATGGCCAGTTGCTGCCGCCGGCCAAGGCGAGCTGGCAAAGCGAGGCGCGGCTGCGCTTTGCGCTCAAGGGTGAGCTGCCCGGCCAGATCGCCTATATGTGCGAAAGCGTCGGGCTCCGGGTAGAGGCCATGAAACGCCTGCGCATCGGCCGGGTTTCCATGAGTGGCCTGCGGCCCGGCCAGTGGCGTTACCTGCTGCCGCACGAGCGGTTTTAAATTTCTATCCCGTCACGATGCCCGGGAACGCCCAGACCAGGCTGCCCGTCATCAATAAATAGCGGGCAAACTTGCCAACCACCATGTAAGCCACGCAGGGCCAGAACGGAAACTTGAGCCATCCCGCCACGGCGCAGAGCGGGTCGCCGACGGCCGGCAGCCAGGCCAGCAGGCAGGCTTTGGGGCCGAGCCTTTCCAGCCACCGCAGGGCGCGGCCGTGGTGTGACGAATGCGCATACTTGTCGGCCACCTGGTGCGCGCCATAGCCCATCCACCAATCG
>JAHFQQ010000219.1 GCA_023259235.1 Polaromonas sp.
GACGCGCAAGGCCTGTCGGGCGCTTCCGTGCTCAGTGAAGCGCGGCGCACGGTCCAGTACCTCGTCACGCAAGACTGGCTCGGCAGAACTGACCAGCCGGTGGCCACGCAAGTGTGGCTGCCGCTTGGAGATGCACAGGCGCTGGCGCGGGCCAGCACCGACCCGACGCTCGATGTGCAGTCGATAGAAGCCGTGCCCGATGCCTATGCCCGGCTGCTTCCGCAGCTCAAGTCCGTGTCTGCGCAATTGCAGTTTCTGCCCGAGGAACCGCGCACCTTGTGGCGTGCCGCGCAGATCGCCAATGGCGCCAAACTGCTGGGCCTGACGGCGCTGCTGGTCTCTGGCCTGTGGTCCGCGGATCAGTTGTGGGGCGCTCTGGGCAAGCGCAGCCTGGCCCGGCAGCAGGTGGCCAGCGCCGCCAGCATCAACCAGCAGGCGCGCGACGAAGTGCTGCGCGCCAAGGGCGACCTGAGCCAGGCCGGGCTGGCCGTGGCCACGGTGCAGGCATGGCGTCAGACCATCGAGGCGCAGCCCGACCAGTTCACCGCCCTGCAGCAACTCGCTGGCTCCCTGCTGGCGGCGCCGGGCATCGAAGTGCAAAAAATCCGCTGGCAATTGCCGCCGCTGCAGCCGCAAGCGGTAAATGCGGCGGCCGCGCCCGCCGCGCCTGCCGAGCCATTTGCCTGCCCCAAGCCGGCCGTGCCCCTGGCAGTTGGCGTTGCAGCGCCGCCCGCGCCCGCGCCCGATGCCGAAGCATTGCCGCCTGGCCAGAACCTTGCCAAACCGGTTGCCGCCCTGATCAGCATCGAAGCGACGCTGCCCCTGAACGTGACCCGGCGCCAGGCGCTGGCGCTTCAGGCCAGTTTGCTTGCCGGCCTGAATGCGGGTGGCTGGCAGGCCAGCATTGCCAAATCCGGCGTGGCGCTTGACCCGGCGCAGCCCGAAGCCGGCACGCTGGGGCAGCCGGGTGAGCGGGCGCTCGAGTTGTGCCTGCAGAAAGCCGCAAAATGAAGCAAGGGCAGGAAAATCGCAGCCCATGGCGCATTGCCTCGCGCTCGCTCATCGCTGCGGCTGCCCTGTGCATTGCCGCCGCTGCGCTGGCCGCGGGGGCGGCCTGGCTGGCCCGAAACGGCGCGCTGGAGCAGGGCCAGGCGCAGGCCGATCTGCAGGCGGCCGAACTGGCCCTGCAAAACACGCAGAGCGACCGCGCGCGCCTTGAGGGAAACCTGCAACTGTTTGGCAAACTCAGGCAGGCCCGCTTTGTTCAGGCGCCTGACCGGCTGCTGCTGCTCGAAGCGCTCGAAGCCGCTGCCGGCGATTTGCGTCAGAGCCCCCTGACCTGGGAGCTGGGCGCGCAGGAAACCCTCAAGCCCCTGAACGACGACAAGACCGGCGAAGCGGTGGCCCAACTGGTGCGGGTGCCCATGAAGCTTGGCGCCAGCGGGGTTCATGAACAGGAGTGGCTGGCGCTGCTGGCCCGCCTGCAGGGCAGCGGGGCCGGCTCTTTCACCGCGGACGACTGTGTTTATTCGCAAAAGGTATTTGCCAGGGGCGCCAGGTCAACACCGGCGGTGGATGTGGTGTGCAACCTGTCGTGGCTGTATGTGCTGCCCGATGCCAAAGCGAATGCGCCAGCCGCTGGCGTGGAGCCAAAATCACCATGAACAGGCGCTGCCCGATGAACCCTTTTGCGGTGGCGCGCGGGGCCGCCTGGGCGGCGCAGGGTGTGGCGTTCGCCCTGGCCATGCTGGGCGCGTGCGGCGCGCTGGCGCAAACAACCGTGCCAGTGCCTGCCGTCGTGCCCACCAGCCAGGCGCTTCCTGCGCTGGGCACGCTCATCCTTTCGCCGGAGCAGCGGCGCAATCTTGAAGCGCTGCGCAATGCCACAAGCGATGAGGGCGGCGCGTCAGCCGCGCCCTCAAACCAGACGCCGGAGGCGGTTTCCAGCCTGCCTGATACGCTGGCCATCAGCGGCGTTGTCATCCGTTCGGGCAACCGCAGCACGGTCTGGGTCAATGGCGAGGCGCTGTATGGGCGGATCAGCGCCGACCCCCTGCGCACGCTGGCCCGGCAGGCGGGCGTGCTCCAGCCCGGCACCCAGGACATGCGGCTCAAGGCCAAGCCGGGGCAGGTGATTGACGTGCCTTCGGGGCAAGCGATCGATTTGCTGCCGCCCGGCGCGGTGCGTATCATTCCACCCAAAGCAGGCTATTCAGGTTCCGCAGGCGCGAATCGCGCCGATCCGAAGGAGTAACCACAATGACTCATTTTTTCAGCCGCAGCAGGCCTGGGCAGGCGCTGGGCAATGGCCGGCAGCGTGGCTTCAGTCTGGTGGAGATCGCGATAGTTCTCGTGATTGTCGGACTGGCACTCGGCGCAGGCATCGCCATGTTGAGCTCCAAGGTAGCGCAGGCGAGGATTGATGCCACCAAAACGAATGCCGAAACCGTGCACCAGGCATTGCTGGCCTTTGTTTCGCAGAATTACCGCCTGCCTTGCCCTGCAGCTCCGGGGTTGGTTCAGGGCGCTGCCGGGTATAACGTCGAGCAAGTGACAGGCGCGCCAGGAGCACAAGTGTGTACCAATGGCAACGGCCTGGTTAACAACATCAATGGCGCAACGCCAGCCGGCGTGTCGCGTGGCACGGTTCCATGCGTCACCCTGGGTTTGCCCGACGCAGCTTGCCTGGATGGCTGGTCGGTGCGGTATACCTACTTTGTGCAAAACTCAGCCGCCCGATTGACTGTCGATACTGTGAGCGGCATGGTCGGCAGCATGACCGTGCACAAGATCACGCCGCCCGCGGCCGCCACGCCCGTTGCTGGCTTGGCACCCACCGGCAACCAGATCAATGCGTGCAGTATCACGGCGGGTGACAACAGTTGCAACCTGGCGGCAGTGGCCATGGTGATTTCTCATGGTGCCAACCGGGGCGGCGGATTTGTTCCCACATCGGCAGCAGCACTTCCCACTGCAGGCGTCGTGAGCGCTTATGAACTGGAAAACACCAACAACAACATTCAGTTCATCCAGAATGATTATGTGGAGACAGGGGTTAACTCGTTTGATGATGTGGTCGTGCCGATTGCACCGAGGGATGTGATTACCAGCCTAAGCCAGACCGGTGCAGTGAAACTGCCCAATGTATTCATGAATGAGCGTTTTGAATTGGTCAAGCAAGCGATTTTGCAATACGCTTATGCCAATGCGGCTCCTGTGATTCCCACTCGAACACTTCAGTTGCCAGCGGAAAGCGGAGCGGCCGCAGCCTATCCCTTTGCAGCTGCGAATATCCCCGCCCCTTGCGTACTGCCCGCCACCACGCAAGTTCTACCAGCTCTGGGCACAGTCCCCGCGTTGTACGCGGCAGGGGGCATTGTCAACGATGCCTGGGGCAGACCAATCAGGTACCGCCGCGTCACTACTGCCGTTGCACAGGGCGATCCATGCACGGTTCCTCTGGTGCTGGTGTCATACGGACCAGACGGTGTTGCGTCGGCCGACGATATCGTTTACTACATCACGAAACAGGACGTGAGCGCATTTGCTACCAAATACGGCGGGTGGTAGCTTGCGTTGCTCTCAACATTTGAATGGTTTTGCTGGCTTGGGCGCTGATTGCATATGTCCATCTCTCTGTCGTCGCTAGGCCACCGCACCATCCTTATAGTCGAAGACGACGCTTCCCTGTGCGACCTGTGGCGCAGTTCGCTGGAAGACATGGGTTACCGCGTGCTTTCGGCAGGCTCGGCCCCTGATGCGCTGGATATTTCCCGGCAGGAGGATGTTTCGTTTGACTTGGCCGTGCTTGACCTGGGCCTGCCGCCGCATCCGCACGAAGCTACCGAGGGGCTGGAACTGCTGCGTCAGCTTGTCTTGGCACGGCCCGGGCTCAAGGCGCTGGTGCTCACCGGCCAGGACGAACCCTCCGTGGCGCTCAGGGCGATTGGGCTGGGCGCGTTTGATTTTCTGAACAAACCCGTCAGCAGCCAGCGCCTGCGCGAGGCGTTGAGCCGCGCCGTGCTGTTCCTGGAGGCTGAAAAGCAGCTCAGCGCCGACGGCCAGGCGCGCATGACGCTGACGGCGTCGATTGCCGAAGGCGTCAAGGAGTTTGGCGAGGCGGCGCAGGAAAGGCTGGTGCGCTCGGTGCTGGCCCAAAGCGGGTACAACGTGGCGCAAGCCGCCCGCAAGCTCGGCCTGAGCCGCGAGCATCTGTACTACTTCATGAAAAAATTCGGCATTGAACGGGCACCGTTGTGACACTGTGGGCCGGCCTCTTGCGTTCTGCGCTTGTCGGGTCGCGCGAGGGTAACTCGAGCTACTGCGCAATCAGAAAAATGTCAAGTGTTTTAGGGCTCCATCCCACGTATGACGGGCGCAGGATGCTATCAAAACAGGGGTGTTTGCAGCAGTCTGCAGGGAGGCTTGGCGCAGACGCAGGCGGACATCTGACCATGAAACTGGCAAATCAATGAACAATCTGTACGGCGCTGCCATTGTGCTGATGGTGGCGGGGCTAAGCATTGGCCTTGCGCTGCTCTGGCTGCGCCGCCTGGGCCGCCTGCACCGCCAGCGCATGGACCAGTTGCTGGCGCTGCGCGAAGCCTTGCATGAAGACCCGCTTGGCACGCTGGCGCGGCACCAGGGCACGCTGGCCCGGCTGGGGCTGCATAGTATTGACTGGCAGGGCAACTGGTACGGCGCAGCGGTGTCGGGAAGCGCGGGCGCAAAAATACCGGGTGCTTCCGCAGCGCAAGGCCAGGTGCTAAGCCAGCATTTTCAATACGATGACATGGCGCTTGAGCTTCGCATCGGCCTGCGCGGCCTGCGCGGTGAGCGGCGCCTGTTTGCCGTGCAGGCGGCGGAGGTGCTGTTTGCCATGCTGCAGGGCGCTTTGGCGGCGCGCCAGCTTGCCTTGGTGGCCGCGGTGAGCCAGCGCGCCCGGGTCGGCGTTTTCTTGCAGCACGACATGCGTAACCTGGCGCAGTGGGTGCAACTGGTGGCCGATGACTTTGCGGCAGCGCGCAGCGACGATGCGCTGCTGGCCAGCGCCCGGCGCCTGCGTGGTAATGCTGCGCTGGCAGCCAGCCGCGCCCAAGGTATCATGCAGGCCCTGCTCAACCCGGTTTTGCCCCAGATTTTGGCTCCCGGGTCCGAGGCGCGGTGGACGGCGCTTGACCTGGGCGCGAACATCCTGCAGGCTGGGGAAATGCATCAGGTCGCCATTGACCTGGAGGGCGCGGCCACGCTGCCGTGGGATGCCCAGGCGCTGGCCACCGTACTTGACAACGTGCTGGGCAATGTCTCGGGCCTGTCGCGCGCGCGCCTGATGCCGGCACACTGCCGCGTTGTCATCGCTCAGGAAGGGCCAGCCGACTCGCGCGTTGTTCGCGTGCGCTTTGAAACGCCACGGCTACCGCTGGAAATTCCACTGGAAAAGCTCTTTGAACCCTGGGCCACCTCTGGCAACGTGAACAGCGGACTGGGCCTGTACCAAGCGCGCAAGCAGGCGCAAGCTGCTGGAGCCACGCTGGAGGCGGCGCGAATGGAAAACGGCATTTCCGTGACTTTATGCCTGCCGTGTAAAAAATCCTGACTCCCGGCGGCCCGGGCTGCAACCTACATTTACTCATCGACGCATTTCGTGTCGTTTTAATCAAGGAGTCAGTTTATGAGGGCAATCAAGAAACAGGGCGGTTTCACCTTGGTGGAAATCGCCATTGTGCTGGTCATCATCGGCCTGCTGCTGGCCG
>JAHFQQ010000220.1 GCA_023259235.1 Polaromonas sp.
AGCGCATCACTCATGGTGAGAAAAATTCATTTGGCTAATGGAAATTGAGAACCATCACAGGGTGTTCTGAAAGCCCCATCACTTTTTGCGCCACACCACCGACCAGTGCCCGGCTAATGGGGCTGTCGCCGCGGCTGCCTATGGCAATCAGATCGGCCCCGCTACGGGTTACCGAGGCCAGAATTTCCGTGAATGGCTTTCCAATACGCACCTCACCCTGTGCAATAACGCCATCAAGTTGCGCCCGAGCCAGCATCGCGGTAATGAATGCATCTGCTTGCGGGCGCTGACCCTCGGTGAGGATAACGCTCACCAGATGCAGTGGCAGTCCACATTGGGCTGCAACCGCTACGGCGGTGGCGACAACTTGATGTCCAGGTTCTGCAGGCTCTGCCGCCACCAGCACGCGCTGGTTCCACAGGCGCCCCTCACGCGGCACGATCAACACGCTGCAGGGGGCGTGTGCCACCACTTTGCTCACCATTTCGCCGACCAGCAAATTTGCCAAAAAGCTTCGCTTGCCACGGCGGCGGATGATGATCAGGTCGCTGCCCAGGGTCTGCGCTTCCTGCACGATTTCGCGGTAAGGCTCATCGCCTCGCCGTACCTGCACGTCAATCTTCACGCCCATGGTGTGGGCTTGCGCGCGCAATTGGACGATCTTCTTGGCTGCATTGCGTTCGGTGTGCGCCGCAATCTGCGGTGCCAGCGCTTCGTATTCCGGATTGCTCACCAGCGGCATTACCGTGGCCAGCGGCAGTTGCCATCGCAGTGCCAGCCCAAGGGCCACCGATTCGGCCCCGGTGTCAAATTCACTGTGCTCGGTGGCCAGTAACAGGCGCGTGAACAGATGGGCCATGTTCAATGCCCTCCCGCCAGAAGGCCCGAGGCGGCGAGTATCAGCACCATCGCGACCAGTACGCAAATCCCGGCGTAGGTGTAGTCACGCCGTTTCAGGTACAGAGGGACCAAGCCCAGGAGCGGTGGCAACGAACAGCCTGCCAGCATCGACACGCCAATCAGATTGGACAAGTCTCCCTCGTGGACCAAAGCCAGCCAGCCCCAGCCAGTGGGGGTGCCAGTGCGTTGCAGGTAGGCGGCCAGCGGCAGGTTCCAGACGCTTGGCAGTTGCTCCAGAGGCACATGCGGTTTGAGTACCCCAAGCAAATAGGCCGCGAAACTGAGTATCAGCGCCATCTCGCCGATACGCGCACCCCAATGCAGCAGCACAGCGTAGCGAGAAGCCTCGGATTGCTGCTGTTGGGTGTGCGTGGAGTCTGTGGTGTTCATCAAGGGTTCGCTTTTATGCCCACACCCCCAAGCCCTTGAGCAATGCCCGAATACCCGCAAACAGCAAAAGTGCAATGACAATTTTTCGAATGTCCGAACCCTTGAGCACATGAAGCAAGCGGGCACCGATGCGCGCGCCCAGCATCATGCCGACCACCGACGGTACAACGATCATCGGCAGTACTGCGCCGCGGTTCAGATACACCCACGCGGCCGAGGAGCTGGCCAGCGACAGCACCAGCCCTGAAGTACCCGCCGACACCTTGAGCGGCACGCCCATCAGGAGATTGAGTACCGGCATGTTCGCCCAGCCGGCGCCGATGCCGAACATGCCGCCCACAACGCCGATCAGCAGAAACAGCAGCAAGCCCGTGGGTGTGCGGTGCACCTGCCAGTCAATAGCGCGCCCGGAAGCCCCGTCGATAAATATCCCATGAATACCCAGCGCCGAGGACAGCCTGTCAGGTTGTGCCACGTCCGGATACTCAGACTTCCGGGACATCAGCATGAGCACCACAATGCCCAGTACGATCAAGCCTAGCGCCGTCTCGACAGCTGCGGCCGGTAGCGCTAGACCCAACAGGGCTCCCGCGATGGAGCTTATGGAGGCGAGCAACGCCAGAGGCAGTCCCAGTCGCAAGCTGGCCAGTCCGCCGCGCAGCAGCATTGGCCCCGCGGCTAATGAGCTGGCCAGCGCTACCATCAAACCGGCACCCCGCACGAAGTCCAAATGGAAGGGGAAGAACCCGCCGATGATTGGCACAAACAGTGTGCCGCCGCCAATGCCTGCTGGTACCGCCACAATACCGATGAAGAAACAGGTGACAAACAGTGCCAGTGGCCAAAACCACCAGGCCAGGGGCATGGCGGGCAGCACACTCGGGCCCGCATGCACTGGAATGGGCAGTAACAGCAGCAGCGCCAATGCCGTCCGGGTTCCGGGCCTCGCCAAAAAATGCGCGATGCGGCGCTGCTTTGGGGTGGCCGTGTCGTTCATGCACAACAATTGGGTTGTCTTGCCGTTGCCGGGGCTTACAGCGCCTGAACGAGCTGCGGCAGTACGGCGCTGGCAGCTTTGCGTGCCTCGAGCAGTTGGGAAGCATCATCGGCGAAGACATGCAGACTGACAAACGGAACCATGGAGAACTCCTTTCGAGTCGATTCGGCATGGCGACTGGCCGGGTAAAAAATTGAAAGCGCCTTGTAGTCTTGCAGGCCAGCAGGTCAAACCGGCGTGGCGGTCTTGAGGTTTGAGCCCCGCCCAGCAAGCTTGAATCGATGAAGCCAAGCCAATTCCATATCACGAAAATGGGTAATTGCACAAGAAAAGCGCCCTCAAAGCCATACCCCGAATGGGTAGTCCAAGTGGGTAGGTGACTTACGGTCGTGCGTAGCCAACAATAATCGCTGTTTATTGTGACTTGACTTGGCTGCAAGTCAGTCTTCATTGAAGCTGCGTTTATGCGTGCCAAAGAGCAGAGGTGCGCGCTACATTTCAAACCGAGGTCAAGCCGTGAATGCCAGTGTCTCCGATTTTACTGGGGCGGAGCAGCAACTTGTGCTGGAACTATTGCAGCAACGCTATGGCAAGCCAGTGTTGCCAGAACTCGCTGACAGTGAGCTGAAGCTGGACCCCGCCAGCGATGAAATGACGCTTTGCCCAACACTCTTCTGGAGCGAGCGCGGTGCCAATTTTGTGGTATGGAAGGCGGCGCTGCAGCGCTATCGCTGCCAGTTCTTCTACGCGGACGCCGACCAGTACGGAACCGGCCAACAGGATTACACCGATTTGCGGCGATGCGTTCTGACGCTGCTGCGCGTGCAGGCCGACCATGAAAGCCAGAGCGCTGACATGTCAAACCAGGCCACGGCTGCTGACCTGGTGGCTGGTCCTGGCGACGATGCCTACCACGGACCGCTGGTGATATGACGCTCCAACGGAAGGGCCATTTGCCGCAGACCGGGTTTGTTTTTGGTGGTGACTACAACCGCCTTGGTGCGCGGCTCATCCAGGTTGAAGTCGAACGTGTGCGCGGATGGAAGGCGGCAGAAGACCTGGTCCGCACAGTCGACGTCAAGCGAGTGCCCGGATTTCCACCTGGTACGCGGCTCCGGGCACCTGCGGGACCGCCCCATTGACGCGCCGCAAGCCAGCTCCGTCTCCGGCTGACCAACACATCCCATGAAGATTTGTGTCGTTTCGGACAGTCATGATCGTGCACCCATGCTGGCTGCAGCGGTTGCCGCTGCGAAGGAGGCCGGGGCTGAGGCCGTCATCCACTGCGGCGATGTGATCGGTGCGATGACCTTGCGTCCCCTGATTGAGCTTGGCTTGCCTATCCATGTGGTTCATGGCAACAATCTGGGTGATCCGGTGGCGCTATGGAATTTGTGTAGTTCTTCGGGCGGGCTGCTGACTTACCACGGGCAGGATATCGATTTGCGGTTGGCGGGACGCAGGCTGCTTGCCACGCACTATCCGCACTATGGCCGCGGTCTGGCCTGCACGGGTGATTACGACATCGTCTGCTGCGGCCATTCCCATATGGCCAGCGTGGTGCAGCAGCCGAACCTTAGTGGGGGATTGACGTGGCTCCTGAATCCGGGAAGCGTCGGAGGGCTTGGCGCGCCGGCGACCTGGCTGCTCGCCGATCTTGCCGAGCTCGATTTTGAAATTCGGCGAATCAATTGACCTACCCGTACGGGTAATGTTTTCATTGTCATTTTTTGCTTATCATGATTCGGAAAATGGTCACCGGGACCGCCGCGTAGCTGGCTGAACACGTAAGTGACGACCTGTTTCTGCAACTCGTAATTCAGTGGAGATTTCATGACGGCACCTATCGCGACCAGCCAGACCATTCTCGTGGTTGGCGGTGGTATCAGCGGCATTACCGCGGCGCTCGAAGCTGCGGAGTGTGGACGGGAAGTGGTGCTTGTCGAGCGCAACGCGACGTTGGGGGGGCGCACCGCGCTGATGTACCGTTATTTTCCCAAGATGTGCCATCCGACCTGCGGGCTCGAGATCAACCTGCGGCGCCTCAAAGGCAACCGCAGGGTACGTGTGATCACGATGGCCGATGTCGTTCGGATTGAAGGAACCCGCGGCGCCTACACGGCCACACTGAAGATTCGTCCGCGCTACGTCAACGAGAGTTGCACAGCCTGCGGCGAGTGCGCCAAGGCGGTGAGCACCGAAATCTCCAATCCATATAACTATGGACTTGACCGGATCAGTGCAGCTTACCTGCCGCACGCAATGGCGTATCCGCAGCGCTACGTGCTCGACCCGTCTCTCATCGGCACGGCAGACGCCGACAGAGCCCTGGCAGCTTGCAAGGTCGGCGCCATCGATCTGGCAATGCAGGAAGAAACAGTCGAACTTGCAGTCGGTACCGTGATTTGGGCGACCGGCTGGAAACCCTACGATGCGGCCAAGATTCAGCCCTACGGATACGGACGTTTCCCCGACGTCATTACCAGTGTTGAGTTCGAACGGCTGGCTGACCCGGCTGGGCCGACGGGCGGCAAGCTGCGGCGACCATCGGACGGACGGGAAGCAAAAAACATTGCCTTCATTCAGTGCGCTGGCTCGCGCGACGAGAATCATTTGCGCCATTGCTCACGCATCTGCTGCATGGCCTCGCTGAAGCATACCCAGTATGTGCACGAAGCCCATGGAGATGCAGCGAGATCGACGGTCTATTACATTGACATCCGTGCCATTGACCGGTTCGAGGATTTTTACCAGAAAGTGCAGAAAGATCCGACGGTCACTTTCATAAAATCCAAAGTGGCGCGCATCGCACAGGAAGCAAATGGGGACCCGGTCTTGCATGGCGTGGACACTGAAGGCTATCACCGCTACGCGACCGCGCACGATCTGGTGGTTCTGGCTATCGGCATGGAACCGGAAGCCAATGGCATCACTCTGCCAGACGATCTGATCACGGACTCTTCGGGCTTTATCGAAGGTTCGGCGGACGGTGGCATGTTCGGTGCTGGCGCTGCGGCCAGCCCGCTCGACGTGAACCGCTCGGTGCAAAGCGCCACCGGCGCTGCGCTGCGCGCGATCAAGGTCATTCACCAGACAGCCGGGGAGGAAGCATAAGGTGGCAGACAATAAATTCGCTGCGTACCTTTGCGCGGGTTGCGGTTTGGGCGATGCGTTCGATTTTGGCGCAATGGAAAAAATCGCGCGCAAGGAAGGCAAGATGCATGTTGTCAGGCACCATGATTTTCTCTGTAGTGCCGATGGCGTGCAAACGATTCGTGACGACATCGAGAAAGAGGGCGTCACGCATGTGATGATCGCCGCCTGCTCGCGTCGCGCCAAGACCGAAGCGTTCCGGTTTTCCGAAGTGGCCATGGCGCGCGCCAATTTGCGTGAAGGCGTGCTCTGGGTGGTGGCCGAGGGCGCGGCGCATGATGAAGTGCGACAGGAGA
>JAHFQQ010000221.1 GCA_023259235.1 Polaromonas sp.
GGTGAGAATATGCACCGGTTTGTTGGCTCCCAGCAGTACCGGGCCGATGGCAATATTGCCGCCTGCGGCGGTTTTGAGCAGGTTGTATGAAATATTGGCAGCGTCAATGTTGGGAAACACCAGCAAGTTGGCTTCGCCCGTCAGGGTGTTGTTGGGCATGATGGCTGCCCGGGCCTCGGTGTCGAGCGCCACGTCGCCATGCATTTCTCCTTCGACATTCAGCCAGGGGGCTTTGTCCCGCAGCAAGGCCAGCGTATGGCGCATCTTCAGGGCGCTGGGCTGGGCGGAAGAGCCGAAGTTGGAATGCGACAGCAGGGCGACATTGGGCTTGATGCCGAAGCGCATCATTTCCTCGGCAGCCATGGTGGTGATTTCGGCCAGCTGCTCGGCGGTCGGGTCGTAATTGACATGGGTGTCGAGCAGAAACACCTGACGGCCGGGCAACAGCAGGCCGTTCATGCAGGCGTAGGTGTTGACGCCCTGACGCTTGCCGATGACCTGGTCCAGGTAGTTCAGATGATGGGCGGTGGTGCCCCAGGTGCCGCAAATCAGGCCATCGACATCGCCGTTGTGCAGCAGCATGCTGCCAATCAGCGTGAGGCGGCGGCGCATTTCGATCTTGGCCATTTGCACGGTGACGCCGAGGCGCTCCGTCAGGCGGTGGTAGGTCTGCCAGAAGTCGCGGTAGCGATGGTCATGCTCGACGTTCACCACGTCGTAGTCGAGCTCCTCGCGCAGCCGCAAGCCAAAATTTTCAATGCGCTTGGCAATGACGGCGGGGCGGCCAATCAGGGTTGGTCGCGCCAGTTCCTCGTCGACCACAATCTGGCAGGCGCGCAGCACGCGCTCTTCTTCGCCCTCGGCATAGGCCACGCGTTTATGGGGCGCCATTTTGGCTGCCGCAAAAATCGGCTTCATGACAAGGCCGGAGGCATAGACGAAGCTCCGCAGCCGCTCGGAGTACGCCTGCATGTCCTGGATCGGCCGCTGGGCCACGCCGCTTTCTGCCGCTGCCTGGGCAACCGCGGGCGCAATGTTTGTCATGAGGCGCGGATCAAAGGGCTTGGGAATCAGGTACTCGGGTCCGAAAGCCAGCTTTTCGCCGGCGTAGGCAACCGCCACCACCTCGCTCTGCTCGGCCTGTGCCAGCTCGGCGATCGCGTGGACCGCCGCAATTTCCATCTCGACCGTGATGGTGGAGGCGCCGGCATCCAGCGCACCCCGAAAGATGTAGGGGAAGCACAGGACGTTGTTGACCTGGTTCGGGTAATCAGCGCGACCGGTCGCCATGATGGCGTCATCACGCACCGATTTGACGTCTTCTGGCGAGATTTCCGGATTTGGGTTGGCCAGCGCAAAAATGATGGGCCGGTCGGCCATCCTGGCGACCATTTCCTTCTTGAGCACGCCACCGGCCGAAAGACCCAGAAAGATGTCGGCACCGGCAATGATTTCGCCGAGCGTGCGCGCCGTGGTCTTTTGTGCAAACTCGATCTTGTCTTCGTCCATCAGCTCGGTGCGGCCTTCATAGACTACACCGGCCAGATCGGTGACGAAGATGTTTTCACGCGGCAGGCCGAGCTTGACCAGCAGCTTGAGGCAGGCCAGCGCCGCGGCGCCAGCGCCGGAGGCGACGAGCTTGACCTTTTTCTGGTCCTTGCCGACAACTTTCAGGGCGTTCAGGATCGCCGCGCCCACGGTAATGGCCGTGCCGTGCTGGTCGTCGTGAAACACCGGAATCTTCATGCGCTTGCGCAGTTCGCGCTCCACATAAAAGCAGTCGGGGGCCTTGATGTCTTCGAGGTTGATGCCGCCGAAGGTCGGCTCGAGCGCGGCGATGATCTCGACCAGCCTGGCCGGGTCTTCCTCGTCGATCTCGATGTCAAACACGTCGACGCCGGCGAATTTCTTGAACAGGACGGCCTTGCCTTCCATCACCGGCTTGGCGGCCAGCGGGCCGATGTCGCCCAGCCCCAGCACGGCGGTGCCGTTGCTGATGACGGCCACCAGGTTGCCGCGGCTTGTATATTTGAAAACCGCGTTCGGATCCTTGACAATTTCCTCGCACGGCGCTGCCACGCCGGGTGAATAGGCCAGGGAGAGGTCGCGCTGGTTGATCAACTGCTTGGTGGCCGAAATGGCGAGCTTGCCGGGCGTTGGAAGCGCATGGTATTCGAGCGCGGCGCGGCGCAGCTCAGCGCGCGATTCTTCTTGCTGGGTGGGGGTGGATGGTGTCGGCATTGGGAGGGTCTCCGGCTGGAACGACCAGCGAAGTCGTCAGGATTTTTGCGGGCTCTGCAATTGTAGGCCGCTCCGGCAACCGGGAGCCGGCGGCTCCATGCGGCGCAGGGTTGTGCTCGGCTACCATCAGGGCATGAGCGCGCGCAAAAATCACCTCGACGGGCTGGCCGTTTCCCTGCTTCTGGGCTGCTGCCTGTTCTGGGGTTTTCAGCAGGTGCTGATCAAGGCGACGATCAGCGAGATTGCACCGATGTTTCAGGCCTCGCTGCGCCTGGCGGGAGCGACGGTGTTGCTGTGGCTGTGGTGCGCGTGGCGAGGCATTGCGCTGTTCAATCGCGACGGGTCATGGCGCGCGGGCCTGCTCGCGGGCGCGCTGTTCGGCGCGGAGTTTGCCTGCATTTACCTTGGGCTGCAGTACACCACGGCGTCGCGGCTGACGGTGTTTTTGTACACCTCGCCATTTTGGGTGGCACTGCTGGTTCCGCTGTGGGTCACGTCGGAGCGCTTGCGTGGCCTGCAATGGGTGGGTTTGCTGGCCGCCTTCGTGGCGGTGGTGTTTGCGCTGCGCGAGGGCTTTGCGGGCGGCCAGGCTTCCACCGTTCGCGGCGACCTGCTGGGGCTGCTGGCGGGAATGTTCTGGGGGCTCACCACGGTGGTGATTCGCTCCTCCGGCCTGGTCAGAATCTCTGCCGAGAAGCTGCTCTTTTACCAGCTCGCCGTCAGTGCGCTGGCGTTGCCGGTGCTTTCCCTGGCAATGGGGGAGACCTGGGTCTGGCGCTTCAGCCCGTTTGCGATCACATCGCTGCTGCTGCAGACGGTGATCGGCGCCTTTGCCAGCTATCTGGCGTGGATGTGGATGCTCGGGCACTACCCGGCCACGAAAATTTCGGTTTTCGTGTTTTTTACGCCGCTGTTTGCCTTGCTGTTTGGCGCGCTGTGGCTGCATGAAAGCGTAACGGCCGGCCTGCTGGCCGCGCTGGCCATGGTGGCGGTGGGGATTGTGCTGGTCAACCGCCGGCCGGCTTGACCAGCGGGCAATCGCCAGGCCTGACCCGGGACTGCCGGGCCATCGATCCAGGCGGCGAGTTCAGGGCTTGCGCACCTCGTAGCGCGGCTTGGTCACGATGCCGACTTCAAGCATGGGCACGACGGCTTCAACGTCAGGCACGGCCTGCGCGGCCAGGCGCAGCCGCTCTATCATTGCCGGTTCGGCAACGCAGCCTTGCAGGAAAACCCAGCGTCTCTGGATCGTTACCCAGACGCTGGCCGTGGACACTTCGGGCACTGCCCGCAAGGCCTGGTTCACGGGTCCGGCGAGTGTTTTATCGTAGCGGTAGGCATTGCTGTCGCGGCATTTGCCGGCCAGCCAGCAACTGGTGCCGCGCTCGACGCGCCAGTGCGCTTCCTTGCGCTGCTCTTCAAATGTCAGCAGCGGGCCGTTGGGCGGCGCGCACCCGGGCAGCCCCGCGGACACCTGAAAGAACGGGTCTTCAAACCAGTTTTTCTTCTCCGGAGACGACGGATATTGCGCTTGCGCCTGAGTCCAGGCGACAAGACCGAGCAACAGCGCGATGGCGGGTTTCATCAGTCGCAATTGTGCCGCGCGCCCCGCTACGCCGCCAGCCGCCTTTGCGCAAACGCCACGTACCACTCGAGACACCCTGGATTGGCCATCGCCTCCCTGTTCATGACTTTTTCGAGCGGCTGGCCGAGCAGCAGCTTCTTGATCGGCAGCTCCTGCTTTTTGCCTGACAGGGTGCGCGGGATTTCAGCCACCTGAAAGATCTCATTGGGTACGAAGCGCGGGCTGAGGGCGGTCTTGATGGCGTTGTTGAGCCTGGCTTTCATCGACTCGTCAAGCGCTACGCCTTCGCGCAGCACCACGAACAGCGGCATATAGCTTTCCCGCCCGAGGTATTCCAGATCGACCACCAGGGAATCCAGTACTTCAGGCAGCATCTCGACCGCGCTGTAGAGTTCGCTGGTGCCCATGCGCAGGCCGTGGCGGTTGATGGTGGCGTCGCTGCGGCCGAAGATCACGCAGCCTTCGCCGCCGTGCTCCCTGGTGCCGATGCGCAGCCAGTCGCCATGGCGCCAGACGCCACCGGCCTGTGCGGACAGGTCGCCGCCGCCGGGCTTGCGGCCATGACCGGGCGGGTACATCTCGAAGTAGCTGGCGAGGTAGCGCGCATTGTCCTTGTCGCCCCAAAAGTAGAGCGGCATGGAGGGAATCGGCTGGGTGCAGACCAGCTCGCCGACCTCGCCCAGCACCGGTTCGCCCGCTTCGTTCCACGCCTCGACGGCGCAACCCATCAGGCGGCATTGCATGACGCCGGGCTCCTGGGGCAGCTCGCGGTTGCCGCCGATGAAGGCGCCGCAAAAATCGGTGCCACCGGAAATGTTGCACCACCAGATGTCTGCCCCCACGCTTGCCACTTCGTGTGCTGCGCTGCCCCCCGAGGGGGCTGCTTCACCTTGGGGCGGCCCGGCGGTGGCGCACTCTGCCCCCACGCTTGCCACTTCGTGTGCTGCGCTGCCCCCCGAGGGGGCTGGCCCACCTTGGGGCGGCCCGGCAGTGGCGCTCTCTGCCCCCACGCTTGCCACTGCGTGTGCTGCGCTGCCCCCCGAGGGGGCTGAGCTTGCCTGGTGCGGCCCGGCGCTGCGTTCATTGGCGCTAGTGTCCTGCCCCGCTTGTAATTGCGCGATGCGCCGGAACTGGGCCGTGCCCCACTCCTGTGCCTCGGGCGAGAGTGGCGAGCCGGTGGTGCCGAGCGCACGAATTTTTGACAGGTCGCCGCAGGCCGTCAAATCGACCCCGGACTTGAGGCAGTTGGCATAAAACGCGGCGCCTGCGCCGAAGAAAGTCACGCCAAGGTCGCTGGCAAAGCGCCACAGGGTGCTCCAGTCAGGAACGCCCTTGGCGCCGCCCGGGTTGCCGTCGTAGAGCACGCAGGTGGTGCCGTTGAGCAGCCCGGCCAGTTGCGCGTTCCACATGACCCAGCCGGTGGAGCTGTACCAGTGAAAGCGCTCGCCCCAGTTGTTGGCATCGTAGCTGCAGCCGACGTCGTTGTGCAGGGTTTTCAGCGCCAGCGCCACCAGCACGGAGCCGCCATGGCCGTGCACGATTGGCTTGGGCAGGCCGGTGGTGCCGCTGGAATAGACGATCCAGAGCGGATGGTCGAACGGCAGCCAGAGCGGTTCAAACGCTGCAGTTTGCACATCATTTCGGCCTGTGGCCCACGTGAAACGTGGACAAGCAGCTATTGGATTGGTAGCGTGTTGCGCTGCGTCCGCGGTGCCCAGGTTGTTGTGCAGGAGGACGTGCCGCACTGTCGGCAGGGCCTCGCGCAGCTCGTGCACCACGGCCATGCGGTCAAAGTCGCGCCCGCCGTAGGTGACGCCATCGCAG
>JAHFQQ010000006.1:0-8643 GCA_023259235.1 Polaromonas sp.
GTCAGACGGCACCTTCCGTCCGACCAAGGAACAGTGGGCCAGCGTCAAGATCGCCAGCGTGAAGGCGATGGGGTTTCGTAGCATTCTGGAGGCGGACGGGAACATCGCTTTCAATGATGAGGCCGTGACACCGGTGTTTTCCCCTTATTCTGGCCGTGCCAGCCGGCTCATTGCCAAGCTTGGCGATGCAGTCAAGAAGGGGGCGCCCTTGATGGCGGTCGATGCGTCCGAGTACGTTCAGGGGCAAAGCGACGTCGCTACCGACAAGGCGAACCTGGACACTGCCCGGTCAACGGAAAAGCGTCAGCACGACTTGTACGAAGCCGGAGGGGCGGCGCTGAAAGACTGGCGCCAATCCCAGTCCGATCTCGTTGCCGCCGAATCGGCTTTAACTGCCGCACGCGGCCGCCTGCGCATCTTGGGCAAGAGCGATGCCGAAATCGATGCGCTGGGAAAGGTGCCGGCTACCGTCACTGAAGCATTGGTGACGGCCCCCATAAGCGGTACTGTGACCCAGCGTCAGGTTGGCGTGGGCCAGTACATCACCAGCGCGGCGGGCGGTGCATCTACGCCTGTGTATACCATCGGCGACCTATCCTCCGTCTGGCTGGTGGCGAATGTGCGCGAGAGCGATGCACCGGCATTGCGCGTCGGTCAGGAGGCAGAAGTCAGGGTATTGGCCCTGCCCGGAAAAATCTTCAAGGCGAAGATTTCCTGGATCGCGTCCTCGGTCGACCCGAACACTCACCGCCTGCCGGTGCGGGCCGTGGTGAAAAACCCGAACAGCGAACTGAAACCACAAATGTTCGCCAGCTTTGCCATCACCACCAGCGACACCGTACAGGCTCCCGCTGTGCCACAAAGCACCCTCGTGTACGACGGCAATCTCACCCGGGTGTTTGTCGTCGGGGAGGATGGCGGCATCGTGGGGCGTTCCGTACGCACCGGACGTAGCCGCGAAGGTCTGGTCGAAATCACTTCCGGGCTGAGCGTTGGCGAAAAGGTCGTGATTTCTGGCGCGCTATTCATCGACCGCGCGGTCGGAAGCGACTAGGTCATGAACCGCATCATCGAGTTCGCGCTCAGGCAGCGCGCCTTCATCGTCATTATGTTGCTGGTGGTCCTTGGGGCCGGTGTCGTCAGCTTCCTCAAGCTCAACATCGAGGCCTATCCCGATCCGGTGCCGCCTCTGGTCGATATCATCGCACAGAGTCCTGGCCTGTCGGCGGAGGAGATGGAGCGCTACGTTACCATCCCTATAGAAGTGCAGATGGCCGGCATTCCGCACGTCACTGCCATTCGCACCATTTCTCTGTTTGGCCTGTCGGACATCAAGCTCCAGTTCACCTATGACGTTACCTACCAGCAGGCTGAGCAGTGGGTGATTAACCGCTTGGCCCAAATGCCACCGCTACCCAATGGTGTGCAGCCGCAAATATCGCCCTGGAGCCCTATCGGCGAAATCTACCGCTACCGGGTTGCTGGCCCATCGGGATATTCAGTGACGGACCTCAAGACTCTCCAGAGCTGGGTGCTCGAACGGCGCTTCAAGGCCATACCGGGCGTCATTGACGTGAACGGATGGGGTGGCAAGACCAAGACCTACGAGATTGCCGTTGACCTAAGCAAGCTCACCGCCAATAGTCTGACCTTGCCTCAGGTATTGCAGGCGCTGGGCAATAGCAACATCAATGTCGGTGGCCAGACGGTCAATATCGGCCCCCAGGCAGCGGTGGTGCGCGGGGTCGGACAGATTCATTCCCTGGAGGACATTCGCAATACCATGCTGGCGTCCAACAAAGGAGCGCCGGTCTTTGTTGGCGACGTTGCGACAGTGACCATCGGCAACCAACCGCGATTGGGGATAGCCGGTCACGATGGCGATGACGACGTTGTCGAGGGCATCGTCCTCATGCGCCGCGGCCAGGAGAGCATGCCAACCATTGAACGGGTCAAGGCGGAAGTGGAAAAGATCAACGCTTCCGCCATCCTGCCACCCGGTGTGCGCATCGAGCCCATCTACGACCGCGCCGACCTCATCAACATCACAACGCACACGGTGCTGCACAACATGTTGTTGGGGGTTGTGTTGATCTTTCTTCTTCAGTGGATATTCCTTGGAAATTTGCGCAGCGCTGTGATTGTCGCTGCCACCATCCCGTTCGCCCTTTCCTTCGCCATTGCCCTGATGGTTGCAATGGGTGAGTCGGCCAACCTGCTTTCGGTCGGCGCCATCGATTTCGGCCTTGTCGTCGATGCCTCGGTCATCATGGTGGAAAATATTTTTCGTCATCTGACGCAGAGCGCTGCGCAACGCCATGACAGTGAACCGCTATTACACCGCCTGCGTACCACGGTCGGCTTGCACGGCAAATTTGAAGTGATCGCCAATTCGGCCACCGAAGTCAATCGCGCCATCCTCTTCTCGGCAGCAATCATCATCGCCGGCTTCGTGCCGCTGTTTACGCTTTCAGGCATAGAAGGCCACATTTTCGGTCCGATGGCCAAGACCTATGCCTACGCCATTGCCGGCGGTCTCATCGCGACCTTCACCATCTCGCCAGCATTGAGTTCCATGCTGCTGGAGAGGCATGAAGCCGAGGAGAAGGAAACCATGGTCGCCCGCTGGCTGCGACGCATTTACACGCCCGCGGTCGAGTTTGCACTTGCGCACCGCCGTGTAACCTTGGCAGGGGCATTGGTGCTCATGGTGCTTGCCGTGCTGGCGGCACGTGGCCTTGGGCTGGAATTCCTCCCCAAGCTGGAAGAGGGCAACCTCTGGATTCGCGCGACCATGCCGCCATCGATCTCCTTGGACGAAGGCGACAGCTACGTCAATGGAATGCGCCGGATCATCAAAGGCTTTCCCGAGGTGAAGACGGTAGTATCCCAGCACGGCCGGCCCGACGATGGCACTGATGCCACGGGCTTTTTCAACTCCGAGTTCTTCGTTCCGCTAAAACCCGCCGATGACTGGCCGAAGGGCATGGACAAGGACCAGTTGACCAAATCGATGACGCAAGCCCTGACCGCAAAGTATCCGGGTGTAGAGTTCAACTTCTCCCAGTACATCCAAGATAACGTCGAGGAGGCCGCTTCGGGGGTAAAGGGCGAAAACTCCATCAAGCTTTACGGCAACGATCTGGAAACCCTGGAAAATACGGCGCAAAAGATCAAGAACGTGATGCAAACGGTGCCGGGCGTCACCGATCTTTCCGTATTCGCATCTCTCGGCCAGCCAACGGTACGCATCGACGTGGATCGCGCGCGCGCTGCCCGCTACGGACTGATGCCCGGCGACATCAATGCCACTATCCAGGCGGCTGTGGGTGGTCAAATAGCCGGCGACCTCTTTGAGCCAGGCAGCGACCGCCACTTCCCAATGGTTGTCCGGCTTGCACCGGAATATCGCGGCAGCCTGAATGCCATCAAGCGCATCACCGTCGGCGTTGCTAATCCCAATGGCGGTGTCATCCAGGTACCATTATCCGAAGTCGCCGACATCCGGCTGGTTTCAGGTGCATCCTTCATCTACCGTGAACAGCAGGAGCGTTACATACCCATCAAGTTCAGCGTTCGTGGCCGCGACCTGGGAAGCGCCGTGCTGGAGGCCCAAGACAAGGTGGCAAAACAGGTCAAGCTTCCTGGCGGTTACCGGGTCGAGTGGGTCGGGGAGTTTGGGAACCTCAAGGACGCACTTTCCAGACTGGCTGTCGTCGTGCCTATCGCTTTCGGTCTGATCTGCATTCTGCTTTACGCCAACTTCGGCAACACCATGGACGTCGTGCTCGCCGCCAGCGTCATTCCGATGGCATTGATCGGCGGCATCTTTGCCCTCTTCGTTACCGGAACGCCCTTTAGCGTCTCCGCGGCCATTGGCTTCGTCGCACTGTTCGGCATCGCCGCCATGGACGGCATCATCGTGCTGTCTTACTTCAATCAGAGCCTGGATGGGGGCATGGGGCGAGGAGAGGCAATCCGGCGTACCTGCCAGGTGCAGATGCGGCCGGTCGTCATGACCTGCGTGGTTGCCTGTGTCGGCCTCGTCCCGGCGGCGTTTTCCACCGGCATCGGCTCGCAAGTGCAGAAGCCTCTGGCCTTGGTAGTGGTTGGCGGCATTCTTTTGGCGCCCGTCTTGATTCTGATCGTGCTGCCAGTGTTGATCGACCTTTTTTCGCAGCACGCAAAGCGCGTTGAGAGGCGCCGTGCCGAGGCCGCCGCGCAGGGCGAGGCGTCTTCATGACTACCCGCAGTTTGAGAGCGGCCTGCGCCATCGGCCTATTGTTGTCGGGTTGTGCCGCGGGTCCGGATTTTCAACGGCCGGAAGCGCCTCCGGTACAGGCCTATCGCCCGACACCGCCCCTGGTCGAGGACCAGCACTTTATCAATGGCGCTGCGGTTTCATTCCAGTGGTGGGAGTCGTACCACTCGCCTGCGCTGAACGCTCTGGTGCAAAGAGCCTTGCTCACCAATCCAAATATCGAAGTCGCCCGAGCTGCATTGCTGGTTGCACAGGAAACCGCTGCAGCCCAGCGCGGCGCGTTCTGGCCACAGGTATCGGCCAGCCTGACGCCGACGCGGCAAAAGATCGCCGACAGTCTCAGCTCGCCTCTCAACTCGCCGGTTAATCCTTTCAGCCTGCATACGGCACTGGTTACGGTCGGTTATGCGCCAGACATCTTCGGCGGCACGCGGCGGCAGGTGGAATCCCTCGATGCCCAGGCGGAGTCACAGCGTTTTGAACTGGAAGCGGGGCGCCTGTCTCTGGCTGCCAACGTGGTTGCGGCTGCCATTCAGGAAGCTTCGGCGCGTGGCCAGATAGCCGCCCTGGAAAAAATCGTCGCCATCGATGAGGAGATACTCGCACTGACACGGCGGCAGCATGCCCTGGGGGCGCTTGCCGAGGCGGGCGTCGTAGCGCAGGAAGCGGCTTTGGCGCAAGCTCGCGCGGCAATTCCCCCGTTGCGAAAACAGTTGGCCCAGACGCGAGATCTTCTGATCGGGCTCAGTGGAGCCCTCCCCGACAAGGAGCTTGCGGAACGCTTCGATCTTGATCACCTGAAATTGCCGGAGGAATTGCCGCTGAGCCTGCCGTCGGTACTGGTCGAACAGCGCCCCGACGTACGCGCGGCCGAAGCGCTGGCACATTCCGCCAGTGCCCAGGTGGGGGTGGCCTTTGCCAGCATGCTGCCGCAATTCAGCATCAATGCCAGTCTCGGCGGCATCGCCGAGCGCATGGGCGCCCTTTTCAAAGTCGGTGGCAGCTTCTGGAGTCTTGCCGGCACCGTAGCCCAGCCGATCTTTGCCGGTGGCGCTCTGACGCACCGCAAGGCGGCTGCCGAAGCGGCCTACGCTCAGGCCATGGCTCAATATCGGAGCACGGTGATTGTCGCTTTCCAGAACGTTGCTGATGCGCTGCACGCCCTTGAACAGGATGCCGATGCGCTGCGTGAAGCGACAAATGCAGAACGCGCCGCGGCACATAGTCTCGCCATCTCGCGCCGGCAAGTGGAATTAGGCGACATCAGCCACCTTGCGCTGCTTAACGTTGAGCAGGCTTACCAGCAGACATTGGTCGCCTCGGTCCAGGCGCGGGCGAGCCGCTATGCCGATACCGTGGCTCTGTTCCAAGCGCTGGGCGGTGGCTGGTCGCACCGAGACGCTTCCATATCGGAAGATCGGCAATGAACGCCTGCCATCATCGAACTCTCCAGCATCCGCCCGAACTCCACACCATCCTGTCACTCGGCCTCCATCAATGCATTGATGTTGACATCAACACGCGGCACTTCAGCGCAGCAGACAAAATCGCGGAATTTTCACACAGGCTCGACTGATTCTGGCCATTCGCTAAAATTGGCTGACAGGCAACTCGGAGGCCAAAGCCGACAATCGCGCCGGCAAGAAGCCGCCACCAGCCGCCGAAGATTACCTGCACATTGCATATGCGTCATGTCATCAAAACAAAGACTTCCCAATCAAATGCGATGTGTCTATTAACGAATAATTTTCGTTTCCCGATGCACGGCGAACATCCTCGTTTGTCCCGCTTTCTGATTTTTCTCGCATCCTTCATCATCTCGCACTTGGCCAGTGCTCAAGTCGCACCATCTGCGGTGGCATCGGAACCAGTTTCTTACGAAACGGCCAGCTCTGCAAATGCCTTGAAGATACCTGGGACTGAAGATTGGAATGCGCACGGCCAGTTCACCGTCGTGACGCAGCAACACGGTACGTTTGCCTCGCCCTATGTCGGCTCCAACAGTCTGCGGCCCCGGGAAGCTGCCAAGGAAACAGTGGATGGAACCCTGTTTCTGGGCCTCAGGGTATGGCGCGCCGGGGAGCTCTATCTCAATCCGGAGGTCGATCAGGGATTCGGCTTGTCCGACACGACGGGAGTAGCCGGCTTCACAAGCGGCGCTGCATACAAGGTCGGGCACGATTCCGCCTATGGCCGTCTGCAACGTGCCTTCTTGCGACAGACGATCCCGTTGGATGATGAACTGAGCATGGTGGATTCCGGACCCAACACTCTTGCCGGTCCAAAGGCGAGCCGGAATCTGACGCTGACTGTTGGCAAGTTCTCGGTGGTCGATATTTTTGACAATAACAGCTACGCCCACGACCCCCGTGCCGACTTCATGAACTGGACCGTGATTGACAGCGGTGCATTTGACTATGCCGCCGACGCATGGGGCTACACCTACGGAATGGCAGTCGAGTGGATACAGCACGACTGGACCGTCCGCGGCGGCCTTTTTGCGATGTCCATCGAGCCCAACTCAGATGCGATCGACAAGACCTTCGGTCAGCGGGAGTGGGTGGGTGAGCTGGAGCATCGCTATGCATGGCGCAGCCATCCCGGCGCACTCCGCCTGCTCGGTTTTCTGAATCAGGCACGCATGGCCGATTACGGCGATGCGGTTGCGCTGGCGCTGGCAAGCGGCCAGCCTGCGGACGTGAACGGGATCCGCAGGAGAGCCAGCAAGTCGGGCTTTGCCCTCAACGTAGAGCAGGAGCTGGCGAAAGATTTTGGAGCATTTGCACGTTTCAGCAGAAATAGTGGCAACACCGAGGCATTTGATTTCACAGACGTCAACCAATCGCTGTCCGCCGGTTTGTCTTTGAAGGGCAGCTACTGGAAGCAGCCGACGCACACTTTCGGCTCTGCATTTGCGGTCAATGGCTTGTCGAAAAAGGCGCAAGCCTACTTTGCTGCTGGTGGAAGTGGCATCTTGATTGGAGACGGGCAATTGCCGCACTATTCGAGGGAACAGATTCTGGAAGCCTACTACGCCGTGAATTTGAACAAGGCCCTAGCCGTGTCGGCGGACTTCCAATACGTCAAGAATCCCGCCTACAACGCCGATCGGGGACCTGTCTCAATATGGAGTTTGCGCGTACATGCCGAGTTCTGACTGGTTTTCCTTGAATTTGAGCGTCAGCGTTGACCTCGTCACACCCGATTGAAACCTTGGCTGGCGCGTGAAAATAACTTGACCACTGACGTGCCATCCCTGAATCGGCACAATCGGCTTTAGATGGTCGGTTTGCGGTGGGCGGCAACAGCCCGGACTTCTAAGCCGGCGATGCCGAAACCAAAAGAGTATCAAAGCGGGAATTCAATGAATTACGTACAGACTCTTACGCGCTACAAGGCCTGGGCCGACGATCTGTTCCTGTCCGCAGTCTCAAAGCTGCCGGCTTCGGAACTTGCGGCCCCGCGCCCCATCGTTTTCGGCAGCCTCATTCGAACACTGAACCATTCCTATGCAATGGATTACGTGTGGCAATCTCATTTGCTGGGCAAACCCCACGGACTAACCACGCGCAATCCTGAGCATTGCCCGGAAATCCAGGAACTGGCGACCGCTCAACGCAAGATGGACAACTGGTACGTCGCTTACGCCGATTCGATATCGGATCTGGAACTGGGCAGAACCGTTGAGTTCGAGTTCATTGGCGGCGGTCGCGGAGCCCTGTCTCGCAGCAACATCCTGCTGCACGTCGTCAATCACACCACCTACCACCGCGGCCAAGCCGCGGACATCTTGTACCAGCTTGATGTGGTTCCGCCCACAACCGACCTTCCCGTCTTCCTTGGCGGGCAGCCGGTTGACGGATATTGAACAGTTTTTGAATCTGCATGCATCAAATCGGCCTCCAACCCTTTAGACACATGTGTTTACAGCTATCATATAAATAGCGCTAGAGAGGCCGGTGCAAGGCTCGCCAGGCCACTCAAACCACCACCGGCTCTGGCTCCAGCCGGATGCCAAAGCGCTCGTAGACACTGGTCTGAATCGCCTTGGCCAGTGTCATCACTTCGCCGCCGGTGACCGGGTTGCTGGCGCCGCCGCGGTTGACCAGCACCAGCGCCTGCTTGTCATAAACGCCCGCGTTGCCCACGGATTTGCCCTTCCAGCCGCAGGCGTCGATCAGCCAGCCGGCTGCGAGCTTGACCGAGCCGTCGGCCAGAAGGTAGTGCACGATTTTCGGGTCACGCTGGATGATGTCGGCGCATTGCTCGGGCGAGACGGTCGGGTTCTTGAAGAAGCTGCCGGCGTTGCCGATGACGGCCGGGTCGGGCAGCTTGGCCCGCCGGATGTCGCAAATCCACTCATAAATCTGTAGCGCATCAGG
>JAHFQQ010000006.1:8653-24388 GCA_023259235.1 Polaromonas sp.
CTCCATGGCTTGGGCAACGACAACCGCACCCGGGTGATCAGCGCCTTGTGAGCCAGGCCAAAACCCCGGGCGTCAGAACTGCTGGCCGTGCTGCCGTGCTTGAACACCGAATCACGGTAGCCAAACGCGCATTGCGCGGCGTTGAGCGTAAAGCTCTGGCCGGTCGTCAGGTCAACGGCATCGAGCGAGTCAAAACGGTCTTGCAGCTCAGCCCCGTAAGCGCCAATATTCTGCACCGGCGCGGCGCCGACGGTGCCCGGAATCAGCGCCAGGTTTTCCAGGCCGGGGTAGCCGCCTTGCAGCGTCCAGGTCACCAGATCGTGCCAGTTTTCACCCGCGCCAACCTCCACAATCCAGGCTTTGGCGTTCTCGCTGGCAAGGCGCCTGCCCATGATCTCTACCTTGAGCACCAGCGCCTTCACGTCACCCGTCAACACGATATTGCTGCCCCCGCCCAGCACAAATTTGGGCGCGGCACGCAGGGCCGGGTCTTGCAGCAGGGCGGCAATATCGGCCTGGCTGCCAATCCGGACCAGCCTGAGCGCCTTGGCAGCAATGCCAAAGCTGTTGAAAGGCTGGAGTGAAACGTTGTTCTCGACTAACATTGAGGAATTGTCTCACCCCCCCTACCTCGCAAAAACAACACCATGCCCTCCTTTGACACTGTTCTTGAAACTGATCTGGTCAAGGTCAAAAACGCCGTTGAAAATTCGGCCAAGGAAATCGGCACGCGCTTCGACTTCAAGGGAACCGCCGCGTCGATTGAACTGAAGGACAAAGACATCACGCTGATTGGCGACGGTGACTTCCAGATCAACCAGATCAACGACATCCTGCGCAACAAACTCACCAAGGCCGGCGTCGATGTGCGGTTTCTGGACGTCGGCAAGATTGAAAAGATAGGCGGCGACAAGGTCAAGCAGGTGACCAAGGTGCGCGACGGCATTGAAACCGAACAGGCCAAGAAAATCCAGCAGCTCATCAAGGGCAGCAAAATTAAGATTCAGGCCGCGATCCAGGAAGGCAAGGTCCGCGTGACCGGCGCCAAGCGCGACGACCTGCAGGCCGCCATGGCCTTGATCCGCGCGGAAATCAAGGATCTTCCGCTCAGTTTTGACAACTTCAGAGACTGAATGGCCCCCACGCTTTTCACTTCGTGTAATGCGCTGCCCCCCGAGGGGGCTGGCCTTGCTTGGGGCGGCCCGGCGCGGCGGCCTTTGGTCCCCACGCTTTTCGCTGTGCGTGCTCTGTTTGTGCTCGCTGCATCGGCGCTGTCATTCAACGCTGCCTACGCCCAGCCTGTCGCGCTGGCTGGCATGATGGGCAGCAAGGCGCTGCTGGTGGTTGATGGAAGCGCCCCAAAAGCCGTGGCGGCCGGTGAAACCCATCGGGGCATCAGGGTCGTTTCCACCTCGGGCGACCAGGCTGTCATCGAGCAGTCTGGCCAGCGGCGCACGCTGCGGGTCGGCGATTCCCCGGTCAGTCTGGGCACCGGCGGTGAAGGTGCGGGGCGCGGCACCCGGATTGTCCTGAGCGAAAGCGGCGGTGGCCATTTCATGACCGCGGGACAAATCAATGGCCACGCAGTGCAGTTCATGGTCGATACCGGCGCAACCAACGTAGCCATGAGCGCGCTTGATGCCAAGCGCGCCGGCATCGCCTACAAAAGCGGTCAGCCGGTGCACATGGCCACCGCCAACGGCGACTCGACAGGCTATCGTATCAAGCTCAATTCGGTGCGGGTGGCCGATGTGGAGGTGTTTGACGTTGATGCCGTCGTGACGACCCAGTCCATGCCCTTCCTGCTGCTGGGCAACAGCTTTCTGACGCGTTTTCAGATGAAGCGCGAAAACAACCTGATGACGCTGGACAAGCGGTACTAACCGCGGCCTGATTTGCCAATTTTCCCGGGCTGCCTGGAAGCCCCCAGTTTCGCCTCAGTGCCTTTGAGCAGCTTGCTGATGTTCTGCCGGTGCCGGTACACAAGCAGGGCGCTGATGGCAAACAGTACGAGCAGTATTCTTTTGTCAACATACCAGGCCGCGCGGTCGCCAAACAGGTAGTAAAGCGGCGCAAACACCGCGGCAGCCAGCGCCGCCAGTGATGAATAGCGTGAAAAATACGCCACGATCAGCCAGGTTGCCAGGGTTGCCAGGCCAAGCACCCAACTGATGCCAAGCAGCACACCCGCCGCCGTAGCCACGCCCTTGCCGCCCTTGAACCTGAAAAACACTGGGTACAGGTGGCCGATGAAAGCCGCCAGCGCAACGGCTGCGACGCTACCCTCGCCCAGACCATGGTCGCCGCCAAACCATTTGACCAGCACCACCGGCAGCCAGCCTTTCAGGCCATCGAGCAGCAAGGTCGCCGCCGCCGCCGCCTTGTTGCCCGAGCGCAGCACATTGGTAGCCCCAGGGTTTTTGCTGCCAAAGCTGCGCGGGTCTTTCAGGCCCATGGCCTTGCTGACAATGACCGCAAATGACAGCGAGCCGATCAGGTAGGCCAGCAGCGTGGCGCCGATTGGGTAAGCGTATTCCAAAATGAGGTCCTCTTATTGTTCGTTCAACGCACACTGCACCGATTTTGCACCCAGCAGCGTGACGCAAACCTGCGGATCAATGCCGACCAGAAAGCCGCGCCGCCCGCCGTTGATCGCGATTTTAGGCAAAGCCAGAATGCTCTCCTCGATATACACCGGCATGGCTTTGCGCGTGCCAAAAGGCGAGGTGCCGCCGACCAGATAACCGCTGTGGCGCTGGGCCACCTCAACCTGGCAGGGCTCCACCGATTTGGCGCCGATCTGGCGCGCCAGATTTTTGGTCGAGACCTTTCGGTTGCCGTGCATCAGCACCAGCAAGGGCTTGCCATCCTGGTCCTGCATTACCAGCGTCTTGACGACGGTGAACGGATCGAGCCCCAGCACCTGGGCGCTGTGCAGCGCGCCACCATGCTCCAGGTATTCGTAGGCATGCCCGGTAAACGCCACCGAATGGGCCTGCAGCATCTGCGTGGCCGGGGTCTCGCTGACGTGGTCATTTTTGTGGCTTTTTTTGGCCATGTCACAAAGCAGGATTTCAGGTCTATTTTGCCAATTTGAGTCTGCGCGTCCGGGCAATTTGCAAACCCCTCCGCGAAGGGGCGGGACGGGGTAGTTTAAGGTCTTCGAAGGCCGTTTTCTCACCGCCAGCCCGGCACTTGTCCTACAAATCCTGACGATCCGGAAATATAAGATTGGGGCACTGGCGCTTTAGCTGCGCCCCCTGATTCAAGTCAATCCATTCCGAGGAGCCTTCCCATGAACAAACGAACCCTTGCCCCATTGAGCGCCGCAGCACTGGCGCTGGCCGTCCTTTCGGGCTGCGCCGACATGACTGAAACCCAGCGCGGAACAGCCCAGGGAGCCGGTATTGGCGCAGTGGCTGGCGCGCTGGTGGGCGCAGCCACGGGCGGCAGAACAGGCGTTGCAACCGGTGCCGTGCTGGGCGGTGCGATCGGCGCCGGCGGCGGCTACCTCTGGTCCAAGAAAATGCAGGACCAGAAAGTCGCGATGGAGAAGGCTACCGCCGGTACCGGCGTGGCGGTCAGTCAGACCGCCGACAACCGCCTGAAACTGGATATTCCCAGCGACGTCTCGTTTGACGTGGGCCGCTCGGCCATCAAACCCAACTTCGCGCCGGTGCTGAACCATCTGGCGACCAGCCTCAACCAGAATCAGGTCACCACAGTCACCATCATTGGCCACACCGACAGCACTGGTTCCGATGCCATCAACAACCCGCTGTCTTTTGACCGCGCCAACGCGGCCCGCGACTACCTGGTGAATCACGGCGTTGCGCCTCAACGCATTGCCACCGACGGCCGCGGTTCGCGCGAGCCGGTTGCGAGCAACGCCACGGAACAGGGTCGCGCCCAAAACCGCCGGGTTGAAATTTATGTGGCCGAACCAGTGGCGCAGCGTTAACCGCGGCACCACTGCATTTTGCTGAAAAGGCACCTTTGGGTGCTTTTTTCATGCGCACTTGCCGGCCCTTGCGAGGGTCAGCAGTTCCTGGCGCGCTCCTCCTCCTGCAACCGTAGCACCCGTCGCTGCACCTTGCCGGTGGTGGTCATGGGCAGCGCATCGATAAATTCGATCTCCTTGGGGTACTCATAGGGCGCCAGCAGGGCTTTGACGTGGGCTTGCAATTTAACGACAAGTTCTGCATCAAATACGGCTTCAGCCCCCATCAAACGGGCACGGTCAGCTATAACATCAGGAGCAAGCACCACATAGGCCTTGACCACCGCACCGCGCTCTTTGTCGGGCTTCGGAACCACCGCCGCATTGGCGACCGCCGGGTGCTTGACCAGGCAGTTCTCGATTTCCCCAGGGCCGATGCGATACCCCGCCGCCTTGAAAACATCGTCGGCGCGGCCGTCATACCAGAGATAACCGTCGGCATCAACCCGCGCCAGGTCGCCGGTGCGGCACCAGTCGCCGGTAAATTTGGCGCGCGTTGCCGCGTCGTTTTTCCAGTAGCCGAGAAAAAAGATCGGATCGGGCACGCCATGGATGTCGTAGCGGTTCACCGCCACATCTCCCGGCACGCCGACTGCGCATGCCTTGCCAGCGTCATCGATCACCGCCACGCGGTGGCCGGGATAAGCCTTGCCCATGCTGCCGGGCCGGGCTGGCCAGCCTATGGCCCCCACGCTTGTCACTGCGTGTACTGCGCTGCCCCCCGAGGGGGCTGAACTTGCTTGGGGCGGCCCTGCGCTGCGTTCTGTGGCCCCCACGCTTGTCGCTGCGCGTACTGCGCTGCCCCCCGAGGGGGCTGGCCTTGCTTGGGGCGGCCCTGCGCTGCGTTCTGTGGCCCCCACGCTTGTCGCTGCGCGTACTGCGCTGCCCCCCGAGGGGGCCGTGCCTTGCTTGGGGCGGCCCGGCGCTGCGGCTCCTGAGCCGGCTGAAACCCGGTTCATCGAACAATTGCCAACGACGTAGTTGATTTCGGTCTGGCCAAACATCTCATTGACCGTTACACCGAGTTGCTCCTGGCAGTAGGCAAACACCGCATCGCCAACGGCTTCGCCCGCGCTCATCAGGCCCTCCAATTGAAGCTTGAAGCGTTCACGCGGACGCGGGAACGCCTTCATCATGGCCTTGAGCGCGGTGGGGAATAAAAAGGTGTGCGTCACGCCCTGCTGCGCCATCAGACTGAAGGCCAGCTCGGGGCTGAAACGGCCGTTGAAAGCGACGATCGGGCGGCCGAAATACAGCGTGGGCAGCAGCGCGTCCATCAGCCCGCCGGTCCAGGCCCAGTCGGCCGGACTCCAGAAAACCGCACCCGACTCGCCATTTTTCTTGCCGTCAAAACCAAACCAGTTCTGGCTGCAGACAAAGCCCGTCAGGTTGCCAATCAGCGCGCGGTGTGGAATCAGCGCGCCCTTGGGCGGACCGGTGGTGCCGCTGGTGTAGATCAGGATGGCCGCCTCATCGGCCTTGGTCTTTACCGCCGCAAAGCTGCGCTGCTGGTCGGGCGGCGCAGTACGCAAGGCAACAAGCGTGGGGGCCACATCGAAGTCCGCGTCGCCCTGCCCTGCGGCGCCGCCTGCGGCCAGCACCGTGCGCAGCGCCGGACACCGGTTGCGAATGGTGTTGAGGTTGTCGATTGAGCTTTCGTCGCAAATCGCCACTACCGCTTCACTATCCTGCAGCCGGTATTCCAGCGCTTCCGGCCCAAACAGCATGGACAGCGGCATGGCGACCGCGCCCATCTGGAACACCGCCATGTAGGCCACGGCGGTTTCGAAGCGCTGCGGCATCACAATGGCGACGCGGTCGCCGCGCACCACGCCCAGTCCCGCCAGCACGTGGCTCAGCGCATCGGCAGCGGCCTGCAGCTCGGAATATGTATAAAAAGTGGTTTTTGCCCCCGTCTGATATGCACGAATAGCTATTTTTTTAGTAGCATGACGCGGGCTCTCTTCAGGCCGGGCCCAGCGGCTGCAGCAGACTTCGGCGATGTTGAAGAACTCATCGACCTGCCAGCGAAAGCCGCTGTGCAGGGCCGCATAGTGATCGGGCTGGCCCTGGCCCGGGTCGCTGCCTTGACTGCGCTTCAATTCAAGTCTCCTTATGATAGGCCTCCAATGTACAAAGAAAAACGTCTCTTTCGCAGCGAGTTTGTCCCTATACGCGGACTGAATTACCACATCCAGATCTGGCAGGCACCCCAGACCGACGCCAGGGCCGCCAGCGCCGGGCCGCCCCAAGCAAGGGCAGCCCCCTCGGGGGGCAGTGAACCACACGCAGTGGGGAGCGTGGGGGTACCACTTGTCCTGCTGCATGGCTGGATGGACGTGGGCGCTTCCTACCAGTTCATGGTGGATGCCTTCACCGATGCCTTTGCGCAGGGCCGCAGCATCATTGCACCCGACTGGCGCGGCTTCGGCCTTACGAACTGTCCTGGCGCCCCGGACAATTTTTGGTTTGGCGACTACCTGGCCGACCTCGATTTCCTGCTGGACCATTACGCGCCCGACCAGGCCGTCGATCTGGTTGGCCACAGCATGGGCGGCAACGTGGCCATGCTGTATGCCGGGGTGCGGCCCGCGCGCATCCACAAGCTGGTCAATCTGGAAGGCTTTGGCCTGCCGGCCAGCCGACCGAGCCAGGCGCCCGGCCGGTATGCACGGTGGATGAACGAACTCAAAACCCTGCATCGCGGGGAGCTGGCCCTGAAATCGTACGACGACGTGGCTGGCGTGGCCCGGCGGCTCATGAAGACCAACCCGCGGCTCTCGCCCGACAAGGCCAACTGGCTGGCCAGCTATTGGGCGCGGCCAGATGCCGCCGGCAAGTGGCAAATCCTGGCGCAAGCGGCCCACAAGGTCACCAGCGCGCAGTTGTACCGGGTGGATGAAGTGCAGGAAATTTACCAGCGCATCAGTGCGCCAACGCTTGCCGTCGAGGCGTCCAGCGACTCGCTCGCAACCTGGTGGAAAGCCAAATACACCCTGGACGAGTACCACGAACGGCTCAGGCAGGTGCCCCAGGCCACGGTTGCGGTGATTCAGGACGCCGGCCACATGCTGCACCATGACCAGCCGGCGCAACTGGCAAGCCTGATTGAAGGGTTTTTGGCTTGATGGCTTGCCATGAGAAAATCACGCACTACCTCAAATAATTCGGGATTCAATACTCATGGAAGCAGAACGCATCAACCTCATTTCCAACCAGCTCGCCGACCTCGGCAGCCGCGTCAACAAACTTCGGGGGTATCTTTGACTACCCTGCCAAGGAACGCAAGTTAAACGAAGTCAACGCAGCGCTGGAAGACCCGAAAGTCTGGGACAACCCGCAGCGCGCACAGGAGCTCGGCCGGGAAAAGCGCTCGCTTGAAGGCGTGGTGCTCATGCTCGACCGCCTGACCGCTGAGCTGGCTGACAACACCGAGCTGTTCGAGATGTCCAGGGACGAAGGCGACGAAGCCGGCATGCTGGCCATCGAGGCCGAGGCTGGCAAGCTCGCCGTCGAGGTCGAAAAGATGGAGTTTCGCCGGATGTTCCACAATCCGGCCGATCCGCTAAACGCCTTTCTGGACATTCAGGCCGGCGCGGGCGGCACCGAGGCCTGCGACTGGGCCAGCATGCTGCTGCGCCAATACCTGCGCTATGCCGAGCGCAAGGGTTTCAAGACCACCATCGAGGATGAATCCCCCGGCGACACGGCGGGCATCAAGGGTGCCACCATCAAAATCGAGGGCGAATACGCCTTTGGCCTGCTGCGCACCGAAACCGGCGTACACCGGCTGGTGCGCAAAAGTCCGTTTGACTCGTCGGGTGGGCGCCACACCAGCTTTGCCAGCGTGTTTGTCTATCCCGAAATCGACGACTCGATCGAGATTGACATCAACCCGGCCGACGTACGGGTCGATACCTACCGGGCCAGCGGCGCCGGCGGCCAGCACATCAACAAGACCGACTCGGCGGTGCGCCTGACACACATCCCCACCAATACCGTGGTGCAGTGCCAGGACGGCCGCAGCCAGCACGGCAACCGCGACATCGCCTGGAAGCGCCTGCGCTCCAAGTTGTACGACCTTGAGATGCGCAAGCAGCAGGCCGAGCAGCAAAAGCTCGAAGATGCAAAAACCGATGTCGGCTGGGGCCACCAGATTCGCTCCTACGTGCTCGACAACAGCCGCATCAAGGATCTGCGCACCAACTACGAGACCTCAGCCACGCAAAAGGTCCTTGATGGCGATCTGGACCCTTTTATCGAAGCCTCCCTGAAGCAAGGTGTCTGATGACGGCTCGCGCGTCATCCGGCCGAATTTTTTCAGCAATTTTCAAAAATGTCTTAGGAAGCAGCCATGTTGCAAATGCTTGATGATCCTGAATCAGGACAAGGCCCCGCAGTGAGCATCAATCGCGCCGACTACAGCGCGCCCGCCTACTGGATCGACAGCGTTGATCTGTGTTTTGACCTGGACCCCCTGAAGACGCGCGTGCTCAACAAAATGACGCTGCGCCGCAACCCGGAGGTGCCAAAGCAGGCGCTGAAGCTCGACGGTGAAGAGCTCAACCTGGCGCGCGTGATGGTCAACGGCCAGGGCACTTCGTTCAAGATGGAAGGCAAACAACTGGTGCTGGAAAACCTGCCCGAAGGCGCCGAGCCGTTCGAGCTGGAGATCTTTACCACCACCTGCCCGGCCAAGAACACCAAGCTGATGGGCCTGTATGTCAGCAACGATTCGTTCTTCACACAGTGCGAGGCCGAGGGCTTCCGCCGCATCACCTACTTTCTGGACCGCCCGGATGTGATGGCCAGCTACAGCGTCACGCTGCGCGCCGACAAGGCCAGGTATCCGGTGCTGCTGTCCAACGGCAACCTGGTGGCGCAAGGCGATCTGGACGATGGCCGCCACTTTGCCCGCTGGGTGGACCCGCACAGAAAGCCCTGTTATCTGTTTGCGCTGGTGGCGGGCAAACTGGTCTGCCGGGAGCAGCGCATCACCTCGCGCGCGGGCAAGACGCATTTGCTCCAGGTTTACGTGCGCCCCGGTGACCTCGAAAAAACCGGGCATGCCATGACCTCGCTGATGCACGCGGTGGCCTGGGACGAAGCCCGGTTTGGCCTGGCGCTGGATCTGGAGCGCTTCATGATCGTGGCCACCAGCGACTTCAACATGGGCGCGATGGAAAACAAGGGCCTGAACATCTTCAACACCAAGTATGTGCTGGCCAACCAGGCCACCGCCACCGATGCCGACTTCAGCAACATAGAAAGCGTGGTCGGCCATGAGTATTTTCACAACTGGACCGGCAACCGCGTGACTTGCCGCGACTGGTTCCAGCTCAGCCTGAAGGAAGGCCTGACCGTGTTCCGCGACCAGGAGTTTTCGCAGGACCTTTGCGCTGAAGCGTCGGCCCGCGCCGTCAAGCGCATCGAAGACGTGCGTGTGCTGCGCACTGCCCAGTTCCCGGAAGACGCCGGCCCGATGGCCCATCCGGTGCGGCCTGACAGCTACATCGAGATCAACAACTTCTACACCGTCACCATTTACGAAAAAGGCGCCGAGGTGGTGCGCATGATGCAAACGCTGGTGGGTCGAGACGGCTTCGCCAGGGGGCTGACGCTGTACTTCGAGCGCCATGACGGTCACGCCGTGACCTGCGATGACTTTGCGCAAGCCATTGCCGACGCCAACCCCGCATCCGACCTGGCACGGCTGCTGCCGCAGTTCAAGCGCTGGTACAGCCAGGCTGGCACGCCGCGGCTGCAGGCGCACGGCAACTACGACGCGGCGGCACGCAGCTATACCCTGACGCTGGCGCAAAGCTGCGCGCCAACGCCAGGCCAGAGCGCCAAGGAACCATTTGTCGTGCCGGTCAACCTGGGGCTGCTGGGGGCCGACGGAGCCGACCTGCCGCTGCAACTGCCCGGCGAAACCAGCGCACCGGGAGGCACGCGCACCCTCGTGCTGACGCAAGCCAGCGAAACCTTCACCTTTGTGAATCTTGACAGTGAACCCGTGCCATCCATTCTGCGCAACTTCTCCGCGCCCGTAGTACTGGCTTTTGACTACACCGACGCCCAACTGCTGCACCTGCTCGCGCACGACCGCGACCCCTTTAACCGCTGGGAAGCCGGGCAACGCCTGGCCGTCAATCGCGCTATCACATTCATAGCTGGCAGCGCAGATGTTGCGGGGGCTAGCGTGCTGGATGATGCCTATATCAGCGCCATGCGCGAGGTACTGCGGCACCCCACGCTGGACGCCGCCTTCAAGGACCTGGTGCTGACGCTGCCGTCTGAAACCTACCTGGCCGAGCAGCTTGAGGTGGTCGACCCGCAGCGCATTCACGCGGTCCGCGAAGCCATGCGCCGGCAACTGGCCTGCGCACTCAGCGCCGACTGGGAAGCGGCGTACCAGGCAAACTGCGAAACCGGCGCCTACACCCCTGACAGCATGGCTTCAGGCCGCCGCGCACTCGCCGGCATGGCGCTGGGCGCGTTGTGCCTGGCGGCACAAGGCACTGGCGACCCTTCAACAAGCGCAGGGCAGGCTTCAGTTTGGCCGGGCAAGACCTTGCAGCGTTTCAACGACGCCGGCAACATGACGGACCGCTTCAACGCGCTGGCAGCCCTGGTCTCGAGTGGCCACCCGCTGGCTGCCCAGGCACTGCCACGCTTTCACGACCTGTTCAGGAACGAGGCGCTGGTGATCGACAAATGGTTCAGCCTGCAAGCCGGCGCACCGGATCGCGGCGGCAATGTCTTGCCAACCGTCAAACAACTGATGAAGCACGGCGATTTCAGCCTGCGCAACCCGAACCGCGCGCGCAGCGTGATCAGCACCTTTTGCCAGGGCAATCCGGCGGCATTTCATCGTGCCGATGGCGCAGGTTATGTGTTCTGGGCCGACCGCGTGATGGAACTCGATGCCATCAATCCGCAAGTCGCCGCACGGCTGGCGCGCGCGCTTGACCGCTGGAGCCGGCTCGCCGAGCCCTACCGCAGCGCAGCGCGCGACGCCATCGCCCGGGTCGCGGCAAAAACCGATCTGAGCAAGGACACCCTTGAGGTCGTCACGCGGGCGCTCGCCAGCTGACCCTGCCCTTCCATTTCAAAGGACCGGAGCTTCATGCCCCCGAAAATCTCCCTCACCCGCTACCTTGTGGAACAGCAACGCATGGACGGTCATATTCCGTCCCAGTTGCGCCTGCTGCTCGAAGTGGTAGCCAGAGCCTGCAAGAGCATCAGCCAGGCCGTCAACAAGGGCGCGCTGGGCGGCGTGCTGGGCAGCGCCGACAGCGAAAACGTGCAAGGGGAGGTTCAGAAAAAGCTCGACATCATTGCCAACGAAGTGCTCATAGAAGCCAACGAATGGGGCGGCCATCTGGCAGCCATGGCCAGCGAGGAAATGGACGGCATCTACGTGGTGCCCAACCGCTACCCCAAGGGCGAATACCTGCTGCTGTTCGACCCGCTGGACGGCTCCAGCAACATTGACGTGAATGTCAGCATCGGCACCATCTTCAGCGTGCTCAAGATGCCCGAAGGCGACCGTGGCGTGGACGAAAGCGACTTCCTGCAACTTGGCAACCAGCAGGTGGCCGCCGGCTACTGCGTCTATGGCCCGCAGACCACCCTGGTGCTGACCGTTGGCGACGGCGTGGCCATGTTCACGCTGGATCGCGAGCAGGGCTCGTTCGTGCTGACCGGAGAAAACGTGCGCATCCCGAAAGACACGAAGGAATTTGCCATCAACATGAGCAACATGCGCCACTGGGACGCTCCCGTGAAACGCTATGTTGACGAATGCCTGCAAGGCACCGAAGGCCCGCGTGAAAAAGACTTCAACATGCGCTGGATCGCCAGCATGGTGGCCGACGTGCACCGCATCCTCACGCGCGGCGGCATCTTCATGTACCCCTGGGACAAACGCGAACCCGAAAAACCGGGCAAGCTGCGCCTGATGTACGAAGCCAACCCCATGAGCTGGCTCATCGAACAGGCCGGCGGCGGCGCCACCAATGGCAGGCAGCGCATACTGGACATTCAGCCTACCAGGCTGCACGAGCGTGTCAGCGTGATTCTGGGTTCGAAGAACGAAGTGGAACGCGTGACCCGCTACCACAGCGACGTGTAAGGCGCGGGCTATAATCCAGAGCTAAAAAATGCCGGTGTAGCTCAGTCGGTAGAGCAGCTCATTCGTAATGCTACACGCTGTTTCTGAAAATATTCAATTAATTCAATCACTTAAACGCGCCCCTTGGCGCGTTTTTTGTTTCATGGCACACTGCTGGCACAGCACCTGCGGTAGACCAAGGAACCCCATGGCAATAGTTGCGGCATTGAGTCCCATTACTTTCTCTAATTAAGGAGACAGAGTCATGGCATCCATCCGCGAACGCACCGACTCCAAGGGGAAGACGTCGTACCACGTGCAAGTCAGAATTAAGGGCTTTCCCCCACAAACCCAAACATTCGATACCAAAACCGAGGCTAAGCAGTGGGCGGCCAAGATCGAGACTGAGATATGGGAAGGGCGATACATGCCCCATGCTGTGTCGCAGCGACATACCATGCGCGAGCTGCTGGAGGACTACAAGTCCAAAGTGTTGATCCCCTTCAAGCCAAAGGAAGCACGAACCCAGGGTCCCCAAATTGACTGGTGGATAAAAAAGCTGGGTAACTACAGCCTGGCTGACATAACACCGGCTGCCATTGCCAAGTGTAGAGACGAACTGCTCGTGACTCCGGTTGGGAAGAACAACAAGAAGCCGCGAGCCCCGGCGACAGTCGTTCGGTATCTGGCAGGTCTGTCACAGGCTTTCAATGTCGCCGTCAATGAATGGCAGTGGATGCCAGAGTCGCCAATGGCCAAGGTCAGCAAGCCCAAAGTCAACAATGAACGATTGCGCCATCTGTCTGCCGACGAACTCTCCAGGCTGCTCGAAGCCGCAAAGCTTTCAGCCAATGAATATCTGCACACCATTTTGATTCTGGCGCTTTCCACTGGCATGCGTCACGGTGAGATCATGGAACTCCGATGGTCAGACGTGCTTTTTGAAGACGATGATCAAATCGGCTTGATCCTGTTGCAGAAGACAAAAAACGGCGACAGGAGAGGCGTTCCCTTGGTGAAAAACGCATTTGATGCGTTGAAGACCTTGAGAACGACCCATGCCAAAGCGAACAGTGGTCGTATCGACAATGCCGCCCTACTGTTTCCGAGTGACGAAGAGCCAACAAAGGAAAAACCAACTCGGCCAGTTGATATTCGTAAGGCCTGGGAAACGACACTCAAGCGGGCAGACGTCAAGGATTTTCATTTCCACGATTTGCGGCATACCGCTGCCAGCTACCTTGCAATGGAGGGCGCAACCGCACCTGAAATCGCTGAAATTCTTGGGCACAAGAGCCTTCAGATGGTGAAGCGCTATTCACATTTCACCAAGGCACACATCACAAAGGTGATGACGCGGATGAACGAGTCCCGACTCGAAGGTGCGAAAACCAAGAATGACGAGGCCAAATGATGGAAGAAGACATTCCGGATACTTCAGACCTTCGTTTAACAATGGAGGTCAATTCAGGCCCACGATGCTTTGACCTCAATGATCAAGAAAGACTGATGGAGCCTGATGATTGGGCTTGGCGCTTCCTGCGGCTAAACCAGAAATATCAGCTCGCTTATCGACAAGCAATCGACAGGAGGCTTTTGCTGGCAATGCAGGGAAAGCCATCCGAACGGATACTTATCCATCGTCCATCTGATCTTCATCGCATGGTTGTTATTGATGAAAACATCTGTCGGAAAGATTTCGGTCTTAGTACTTGGCTCGATCCCGAAACGGTAAGTCTCCCCACTTTGAGCAACGGTGAATCATGGTTTTCTCCTCTCACATCCGTTACTGCGGAACCAAGATTTGACGCACTCAAAGCAGAGAAGTTTGGGTATGACGTGCTCCACAAGTATCTCGAACCCGAGAGCGGCGAAGAGGCTACTGTTCAATTGAGCGGGCAGGCATGCTCTTCCGCCCGTAGCCGTCGAACGCCATGGATGAGCGGAAGCGTTTGGTTTGCGATTGATTGCAGCATTCCTCCGGAGGGTCAGATCAATTCGATCCGCGCCATAGCGGAGAAGTTTACGACTGAAATGAGGAAGGGAAAGTTAAGTTCCAGCGCCTTCGTGCAGGAAGACTTCAGAATTAAGCGCGTCGATCCCAGCAATGGCTGGGCACCCACGCTTCCATTGCCGACTGCGGTCCATGATCGCGAAACGGATGCAATGGAAATGTGGAGGTTGGTTAAGGTTTCCCTAGTTGGGCCTGTGCAGACCCAACTCGACAAATGTCGCGCTGAACTAATTCAGGTACATGAATCTTTGGTGAAAGACAAGCCTTGGCGAAAGTATTTTCAGGAGCGTTTCAGACCCAATCTTTCGGGAAACGATGAAGGTGTCGGAAAGGATGGCAGCACCCTAAAGGCATACCTTACGATGGCTGAGTTCAACCATCCGAGAGCCACTGATTCCAAATCAATTATTGAGACGTTGGCAAAAATGGGAGCAGGTAAAGACCTTCCCCCTCGGGACAAGAAACGTCCTAGCAACCCATGGCTTGATGGCATTGAGCAGCGTGCCGTCCTATTCGATAACCACGCCAAACGAGGAAAGGAGTACGTTGATGGCGGTTACAAATGGCTCATTCACTCCCAGAATCCACCGCATATTAAGGCACGCGTCTAGGGCTATGAAAATTTTGACGTTGAGGGCTGCAGCCTATGGTTGCTCTGCCGTCTCGGGGGGGGTGAGTTAGGGGTAACATCAGGCCAAAAGGGAGAAAAGAATGTCTCAGCAGCTGCTAAATGCGGTCATCCACAAACTCGATAAAGAGGCTGGTGCTCCATCTCGAATAGTTGAAGCTCGCGCATGTCTCGATGTGCGAGAGGAGCCGCTGCAAGCCTTGGTCAATCAAGTTCACGACGTTTATTCAGGTCGTGAATCAAAGAGCTACGGTAAATTTGATCCAGAGCTATCGCCGGTTTCGGCAGAGCTGCACTTGAAGTTGCTCCGAGACAGCAATGATGCGGATTTTCTAGAGATATCAAAGCAGTTAATGCGGGTGCTCAAGGATAAGTCGGACGGTGAGAACTTTTCGACCGGCGGTCATGTTCTTATTGCGGAATCAAGCGCGGCCAATGTTCGCTGGGCAATTGTCGTGATATTGAACAACAAGGCTGGAACAACCATCAACGAAGATTTGAAGGTCGTTCGAGCTCCACATCTTGATGTGGACGGAATTCGCTTCGCGGGTCGTATTAATCTTTCTGGTTGGGCTGATGGGGCCACAGATAGGTACATTAGCTTTCTTAAAGGCAAGAAAAACGAGGTCTCTCAATATTTTCAAAGGTTCTTGGGCTGTTCAACGGTTCAAAAAGACCTTGATGACACTCGTAACCTTGTCAAGGCGGTGAAAACCTTTGCATTGGCGCAGGGTCTGCCTGAGGCGGAGCGTGAAAATCTGCTGAAGGAGGTTTACAAGTTTGCCGATGAACGAGCCAGTGCCAAGCAACCGCTAGATCTTTCTGAGTTGGCAAATAGAGTCTGGTCTGCCGATCCTGACACATTGAAAAGCGCTTTCGCCGAGGCTGATCCTCCAATATCTGATGGCTTTATTCCCAAGAAGCGTGGTCTGGACGGGCTCACGCGATTTTCTGCCAGGACTGCAAAATGGAAGCTC
>JAHFQQ010000006.1:24398-25673 GCA_023259235.1 Polaromonas sp.
GCGTGCTGAGTTTTCAGTAAATGACCAAGAAGAAGATATCGCTGTTTGATCTGACGGAGTTGTTTCGTCAGATGCAGTCTCGCCAATGGCGTGACGGCAGACTGCACGGTGAACTCCACGTCAATGATGTAGCGATGGCCGACTTTCTTCGAGAGTTGCTGTCAGACGGTAATGCTGATGCCTATCCATGCTTGGTCGAGAGCGGCGATCCAGAATCCATTGGTGTCGGAGATGTTCTGCACCTGGGCTTTGGTTCTCCTCGCACCAGTGTTGGGTTGGTCGTGGAGTCTGCGGCAGCCTTGGTCCGCAATCGGGAGATTGCCGCTGGCACAGCAGACCACAGTTGGTACGTGTTTGACGAAGACGTTGCCAGTTGGGAATCGAATTCGGACCTGTGCGCTCGTATCAGTGCGGTCAAGAGGTTGGTTATAGCGTTCGAGTCATCCGCCGCGCTATTTGATCATCGAAAGAGCACGTTGATATTCCTGCGAAATGGAAGATTCGATGTGCCAATTGCTTATGACGTTGATGCGTTAAAGAGCATGGACCTTACCTCAGCCCGCGATCTAGCTGCTGCGCTGGAACTAGATGACGGGCATACAGCCCAACGTCGGGAAATATGTTGCACTGCTGTCTGCGAGTTGCTTGCCAATACATCTGTTGGCTCAAGATTTAGTCTGATTTTGACCCGGCTGCCGGAGTTGCAGTCACGTTTTGATGACGGTTACAGGCTATTTGCTTCCTCATTTTCTTTTGAGAAAATCCGAGACGAGGCTGAGACAGTTCGCATCGAATACACAGCCAAGATTCACAAGACACTTGCCGACATACAGGGACAGTTGCTTGGAATCCCTATCTCAACAATCGTAGTCGCGACACAATTCAAAGAGGTTTCTTCCACACCTGGGCAACTTTGGATAAATGTTGCAGTCATGGTGGGTGCCACGATTTTTTGCGCACTGCTATTTATTGCGATTTGGAATCAAAAGCATTCACTAGATGTCATATCGGAAGAGGTGACTCGGCATGAAAACGTACTGAAGAAGCAAAGCGAAGATTTGGCATCAAGACTCAGTGGAATTTTCGACAAGCTACGAGATCGAATTTTTTGGCATGAGACTGCCTTGGCCATCATTGGTGCGGTGGCAATTATTGCGTGGCTCGTTGGAGTTGCAGTTTTTTGGATGCTCACCCGGGCTCAAATGTGAGCGTAATGGCAGCACGTTGAGTACTGTGCCAGCTGTGCCACTGCGAGCCAGAAAGCAAAAAAGCCGC
>JAHFQQ010000222.1:0-874 GCA_023259235.1 Polaromonas sp.
TTCAGAGAACTCGGGTTCGGCCGCGATCAGGATCAGCACCTGGTCCAGGTTGGCCGCAAACGACTTGGTGCGCATGTCGTCCTGCCGGTAAAACAGGTTGCTGCGCTCTTCTATTTTTTCAATGGTGCCTTCATCCTGCGAAGGCAGCCACCGCACCCGGTCACCGACAACGGCCAGGCTTTTCTTGCCGCGCGGATGGCAGATCAGGCGCTGACCGTTGGCTGTTTCCACCAGGCAATGCCGGCCGAAGCCGGCAACTACCAGGCCGGGCAGCGTTGTGGAGGATGAGATTGACGTCAAGCCAGCAGCGCGTCAACCCTGGATGCGCAAAAAAAGTCGCTGGCCGAAATGCCGTTCACGTCGTGCGTGTTGAAGCGCACGGTGCATTTGCCGTAGCTCAGCGCCAGATCGGGGTGATGGTCTTCGGCGTTGGCAATAAAGGCCACTGCATTCACGAAACCCATGGTCTCGTGGAAGTTCTTGAAGGCAAAGGTTTTTTCAAGTGCACCGTCCATTACGCGCCACCCCTGTGCCTGCTCGCCGTTGAGCTGGCTTAGCTGGCTGACGATCTCGGTGGCGCTCAGCGCGCGGCGGTTTTGGTGAATGGGGCGGTTCATGGGGCTGCGCTTTCAAGTTGACGGGTCATGCGCCCCAGCCTTTCGGAGGCGGGCGGATGCGAATAATAAAACGTCACAAACACCGGGTCGGGCGTGAGCGTGCTGGCATTGTCCTGGTAGAGCTTGAGCAGGGCGCTTTGCAGATCCTTGCCGTCGGTTTGCGCCACGGCGTAGGCGTCGGCCTCGAATTCATGCTTGCGTGAGAGCTGGGCGAACAGTGGCGAGATGAAATAGCTCAGGAGCGGAACTACCAGCAG
>JAHFQQ010000222.1:884-5634 GCA_023259235.1 Polaromonas sp.
AACCAGGCCTGCGTTGACAGCCAGCCGAGCAGCGCAAATCCCGCCAGACTCATGGCAAACATCGCGGCAATGCGTTTGAGGACATGCTTGTGCTTGAAATGGCCGAGTTCGTGTGCCAGCACCGCATCGACTTCGCCGGGGCTTAGTTGCTCAAGCAGCGTGTCGTAAAACACCACGCGCTTGGCCGTGCCAAAACCGGTGAAGTAGGCGTTGGCGTGCGCCGAGCGTTTGCTGCCGTCCATCACGAACAGGCCCTTTGCCGCAAAGCCGCAGCGCTGCATCAGCGCTGTCACGCGCGCCTTCAGGACTTCGTTTTCCAGCGGCCTGAACTTGTTGAACAGCGGCGCAATCACGGTAGGAAAGAGCACCAGCACCAGCAGGTTGAAAACGATCCAGGCGCCCCAGGCCCAGAGCCACCACAAGCTGCCTGCGCTGCCCATCAGCCACAGGATCAACGCCACGATGGGCAGCCCGATGACGATGCCCACCAGCGCGGATTTCAGCAGGTCGGCCAGCCACAGACGCAGTGTCATCTTGTTAAAGCCAAAGCGCTCCTCGATCCTGAAGGTGCTGTAAAGCGTGAACGGCAGGTCCAGCAGGCCGCTGATGAGTCCGAAGGCAGCCAGCAACGCCAGCTGCGGCAGCAGCTTGCCATGGGCCGCCAGGCCTGAGTGAATCAGCGCCTGGTTCAGCGCATCAATGCCGCCCAGCAGCGTCCAGCCCAGTATGAGTACCGCGGCAAACGCCGCTTCCAGCATGCCAAAGCGCGCCTTGGCGATGGTGTAGTCGGCTGCTTTGTGGTGTGCTTGCAGGGAGATGGTGGCGGCAAACGCGGCAGGCACGACATTGCGGTGCTGCGCCACGTGACGCATTTGCCGCGAAGCAAGATAGAGTCTGGTGAGCAACCCCGCGGTCAGAACGGCCGAAAACAGCAGGGTGAGCAGAAATGAAGGGTCGGACATCGTTCGCAGTTTAGGCTATCGGCGAGAATCGCAAGATGCCCGAAACCAAACCCCCGCTTGAAAAATCAGATCAGAACCTGGCCTGGATCGACTGCGAAATGACCGGCCTCGACCCGGAAAAGGAACGCCTGATCGAAATCGCCGTCATTGTGACCGGCCCGCAACTCACGCCGCGCATCGAGGCCCCGGTGCTGGTGATCCATCAGTCCGACGAACTGCTGGGCCAGATGGACAACTGGAACCAGGGCACGCATCGCCGCACTGGCCTGATCGACAAGGTCAAGGCCAGCACCCTGACCGAAGCAGAAGCTGAAAAGCAGTTGCTGGCTTTTCTGGCGCGCTACCTGCCCAAGGGCAAGTCGCCGATGTGCGGCAACACCATCAGCCAGGACCGGCGTTTCCTGATCAAGTACATGCCCAGACTTGAAGCATTTTTCCACTATCGCAATGTTGATGTCAGTACCTTCAAGGAACTGGCCAAGCGCTGGCGCCCCGAGGTTTACAGTGCTTTCAAGAAGCAGCAAAGCCATACTGCGCTGGCCGACGTGCATGAATCGATTGACGAGCTGGAACACTACCGAACGCATTTTTTGAAGTGATTCTGGCCTTGCCGCCCTTGGCGGATGGGAGCGGCAAGCTATTGGGAAGATGGCGCCCGGCCAGCGTCGGCGGTCGGCGCGAGGTGGTCTAAAGGGCTTTTCAACACGGGGTACTGGTATAAACCCGCAATCCATGCGATAATCAAACACTTGACGGATGCACGGGGTGCACCGCATCTGTACATCTACCTCACACTTTTTGACTCTTCCTTTCAGAGTCGCCGTTTCAGGCACCGGTTCTTCCGGAGGTCGCCCGAAGCGAAATATTCGTTTGATGGTTGATGTTTTATTAACCATGAACGAAGCCTTGCCGCCACGCGGCAGGTGGCCGTTTCTTGTTCGCCCGCAATATTGTAAAAAGCGGCGCACGCAAGCGATTAGTGAGATTAAACATGACTGACTCTTTTGAGGCTCGCGGCGACTTTTTGGCCGAAGCCGGCACCGACGCCATTTCCGACACGGAATTCAACGTGATTCCCGATTTTTCTGACGCGCCTGTCGAGGCGTATACCTCGCTCGAAGCGATTGCACCTGAACCCAACGGTTTCGCGAAGCTGGGCCTGGCGCGGGAACTGCTGCAGGCCGTGGCCGACCTGGGTTTTACCCAGCCGACCACCGTGCAGATGGCCACCATCCCCAAGGCGATGCAGGCGCTCGACGCTGATCCAAAGGCATCGAAATTCACCGATCTGCTGGTTTCCAGCCAGACTGGCAGCGGCAAGACCGCCGCTTTCCTGCTGCCCGTGCTGCACACGCTGCTCAAGCAGCAGGAAGAAGCCGAGCGCCATGAACGCGCTGAATTTGAGCGCCTCTCGCTTGAGGCCGTGGCCCGCGGCGAAGCACCACTGAAAAAACCCAAGCGCAAGGACCCGACCAACGCGCGCAATTTCAAGGCTGCCACTCCAGGCGCGCTGATCCTCTGTCCAACGCGTGAGCTGGCCCAACAGGTTTGCGCCGACGCGATTGACCTGGTTCGTCATTGCCGCGGCCTGCGCATTGCCAATGTAGTCGGCGGTATTCCTTACCAGTTGCAAATTGCCAGGCTGCAAAATGCCGACCTGGTGGTGGCCACGCCCGGCCGCCTGCTCGACTTGCAGCGCAGCATGCAGATCAAGCTCGACCAGGTGCAATTCCTGGTGGTGGACGAAGCCGACCGCATGCTCGACCTCGGCTTTGCCGACGACCTGACCGAAGTCAACCAGCTCACCATCGAGCGCAAGCAGACCATGATGTTCAGTGCTACCTTCGCACCGCGCATCATGCAGCTCGCTACCCGCGTAATGCGCCAGCCGCAGCGCGTGGAAATTGACTCGCCCCACGAAAAACATGCGTCGATCACGCAGTCGCTGCTGTGGGCCGACAACATGACGCACAAGCGCAAGCTGCTCGATCACTGGCTGCGCGATGGCAGCATCAATCAGGCCCTGGTGTTTGCCTGCACGCAGGTCGAATGTGATGGCCTGGCCAATGATCTGGTGCAGGAAGGCTTTAGCGCCGTGGCGCTGCATGGCGCCTTGGGCCAGGGCCTGCGCAACCGCCGCCTGATGGCTTTTCGTGATGGCCGTGTGCAGATTCTGGTTGCCACCGACGTGGCCGCCCGCGGCCTGGACGTTCCGACCATCACCCACGTCATCAACTACGGCCTGCCGATGAAGGCCGAAGACTACGTGCACCGCATTGGCCGCACTGGCCGCGCTGGTCGCGAAGGCAAGGCGATCACGATCGCCGAGTTTCGTGATCGCCGCAAGATTCAGGACATCGAGCATTACACCCAGCAAAATCTCAAGCCGAGCGTGATTGCGGGCCTGGAGCCGCAACAGCGTTTCGCCCCCACCTCTGATCGCCCGCGCGGCAATTTTGGCAATGGCCCGGACCGCGGTGGCCGCAGTTTTTCCGGCGCTGGCCGCTTTGGCAACGACCGTGCGCCCTCGGGTGGTTTCGGTGGTGGTGCCTATGGCGGGAAAAAGCCCGCCTTTGGCGCTGATCGGGGTGGTTTCGGCAACCGCCGCAACGAGCGTCCACCGTTTCAGGCGCAGGGTAACGGCGGCGCTTTTGAAGAGCGTGGCGCCCGCGGCCCGCGTCGTGATGACCGCAGCTTCGGCGACCGTCCTGAAGGCTTTGCGTCGCGTGCTGATTTTGCCGACCGCAGGAGCGCTTTTGCCAAACCGGCCGGCAAGGTGTTTGTCCCGCGCGATGCGCAAAAACGCCCGGCTCGTCCGGCGCGCTGATTCGTGCGTTGAGGTACCAAAAGGCCGCTTGATGCGGCCTTTTTCACGGGTGCCGTCGGATGCAGGCTGCGTTTCCCGCTGTGTCCGCACCAGATTGAGTCTGCGCGAATCAGGTGAAATCATTGCACAATCAAGCCATGAAACCGCAGGCCCGCCATTTTGATCGATATGGCCCGCACATTGGTTTCCTGCAATGCCGGGCCTCTTTCCCGATATCTTTGATGCCGGCTTCGGCAGGCCGCCCATGAACTTCGATTTCGGCAATTCCTACCCTTCCATCGGACTGCCGCTGTTCGCCCGCAATATGGTTTGCACCTCGCATCCGCTGGGCGCGCAGGCCGGCCTGCGCATGATGCTCCAAGGCGGTAATGCGGTGGATGCAGCCATTGCCGCCGCTGCCGTCATGACCATCGTCGAGCCGGTCAGCAACGGGCTGGGCAGCGATGCCTTCTGTCTTTTGTGGGATGGCCAGGCGCTGCACGGGCTGAATGCGTCGGGCGGTGCGCCACAAAGCTGGACGCCCGGCTACTTTCAGCGCAAATATGGCGTCCAGGCCCAAAGCCCGCCCAAGCGCGGCATCGACTCGGTCACGGTGCCGGGTGCCGTGGCGAGCTGGGTCGCGTTGAGCGAGCGCTTCGGCAAGCTGCCGTTTGCCGACTTGCTGGAGTCCGCCATTGACATTGCCGAACGCGGCAGTGTGGTGCCGGTCGTGGTGCAGCAAAAGTGGGCCGCTGCAGCCGGGGAACTGCGTGCGCAGTCCGGTAGTGGCGCGGCTTTCTTGCCGCGGGGCCGCGCGCCCGCGGTGGGCGAGCTGTTCCAGTTCAAGGCAGCGGCCAGGGCACTGCGGGCCATCGCCGCCAGCCGGGGAGCCGCTTTCTATGGTGGCGCCATCGCCCAGGCGATTGAAAGGTTCTCCGCGCAACACGGCGGCAGCATCACTGCGAAAGACCTGAAAAACTAT